>JBAQLX010000635.1:0-9890 GCA_049302315.1 Desulfosporosinus sp. | reverse complement strand
AAGCTGAGCTGGTCAGACGGATTTTCCGATTTTACCTCGAAGGAAGCAGTATCGTACAGATTACCAAGATTTTAGAGTCGGAAGGCATCACCACCGTAACTGGTCTAACCAAATGGTGCCCCGGTGTCATTGACAAGATGCTGAGCAACGAAAAATACATGGGCGACGTCCTCCAGCAGAAAACCTATACCATCGATTTTCTCACTAAGAAACGGGTACTGAATAAAGGCATTGTCCCCCAGTATTACATAGAGGATGACCATGAAGCTATCATCCCCAAGGAGCTTTACTATCAAGTGCAGGAGGAAAAAGCGAGACGTTCATGCCTTAGCAAAACTGCGGCAGCCAGAAGGGCAAAGCAAGAGAAGGAAAAAAGCAAATACAGCTCCAAATTCGCCCTGACCGATATCATGTATCATGGTATGCAATGAATGCGGCCAGCCTTATCGAAGGCAGATATGGTCGAAATACGGTCTGAAAAGCGCCGTGTGGCGATGTGAGAACCGCCTGAAGAACGGAACCAAGAACTGCAAGCACTCCCCCACGTTCAAAGAGGATGTTCTTCATGACGCCATAATGACCGCCATCAACAATGTAGTAGAAAACTGCGGCGAGTTTGTCGACGCCTTCCGCGAGAACGTCATACGGGTCATAGGCAGCTACTCAACCAAGAATGTGCCTACCGAATATGACGAGCAGATAGAAAAGCTGCAGGGTGAAATGCTGACTCTGATCGAGGGAAATGCCAAGCAAGGCTCCATAACTGAGGACTTTGACGAGCAATACCATAGGATAGCAGAGCAAATCAATAACCTGAAGCAGAAAAAGCTGGAGCTGGTGCGGGAGCAGAAAATGGCGGAAAATTTTCTGCAGAGGCTTGATGATATGGACGCCTGCCTGAAGAAAACCACCTGCGAGGTCAGGGAGTTTGACAACGACCTGGTCAGGAGGCTCCTGCAGAGCATCAAAGCTGTCAAGGACGATCTGATAGAGATCCAATTCAAATCCGGAATCGTGATGAATCAGCGAGTTTCATACTTTGATTAACACAAGGAGGGACAGCATAAAAGTTGTCCCTGCCTGAAGAAAGCAACTGTTAAGACTAAAATCCTCAGTGCCGCTGAGGGTTTTAGTGTTGGCCAAGTGTGCAAAATAACGTGGTAATTTGTGAATTTTTAATTCACATCCGCGAATATTTAAATTGAAAAATTACCCATATTGTGCTATAATATAGCAAATGAGTTAGCGGGGTGAAAACATGTCTCTCAGCTACAAGAAGCTGTGGAAGCTCCTTATCGATAGAAATATGAAAAAGAAGGATCTGCGGGAGTTATCCGGTATCAGTCCTGCTTCTATGGCTAAATTAGGAAAAAACGAAAACGTCACTACAGAAGTACTTGTGAAGATTTGTACTGCCCTAAAATGTGATATTTCAAATATTATGGAAATAGAAGAAGATTAGTTCGATTATATTATATAGATATTTAGAAAGTGAAGGTGTTCACATTGTACAGCTCAATTGAATTGTTCAGTGGAACTGGCGGTCTTGCATTGGGTTTACAACAATCCGGGTTTGGCCATCGGGCGCTGCTTGAATGGGATAAGGACTCATGCGATAATATCAAGGCAAACATTCAAAGGGGCTATCCTCTTATTCAACACTGGAATGTTATCCAAACAGACGTAAGATTGGTTCACTATGATGATTTTGGATGCGATATTAAGTTAGTAGCCGGTGGGCCTCCTTGCCAGCCATTTTCTTTAGGTGGCAAACATCAGGCGTATAACGATAGAAGAGATATGTTCCCCGAAGCTGTGCGGGCTGTTCGTGAGCTGCGGCCGCAAGCGTTTATTTTTGAAAACGTAAAGGGATTACTGAGAAAATCTTTTAGTACATATTTTAATTACATTCTCCTGCAATTGTCGCACCCTGAAGTGACAATCAAAGAAGGAATGACCTGGATCGACCACTTGAAAACTTTAGAGGAATACCATACGTCGGTGGCTGATCACGGTCTTTCCTATAATGTAGTCTTCCGGCTGGTTAACGCAGCCGACTACGGGGTCCCACAGGGCAGACACCGTGTGATTATAGTAGGCTTCAGGAACGACCTGAACGCCAACTGGTCATTCCCGAACCCTACACATTCTCAGGATGCTTTGCGTTACTCAAAATGGATCAGCGGCGAATATTGGAAAGAACACAAAATAGCAAAGGCGAAACAACCGACAATATCCGAAATGGAGCGTCTGAGAATTCGTAAAGCTACGGATCACGGCGACCTCCCCAGCCGGTGGAGAACTGTACGTGACGCCTTTGTTGGGTTACCCGATCCCCGAAAGGATCAGGGACGCGGCAAATTCGAGAATCATGAATTCAGGGCAGGTGCCAAACCATATCCAGGACATTCCGGAAGCGTCATAGACGAACCTTCAAAAACCTTGAAGGCTGGGGCACACGGTGTACCGGGGGGCGAGAACATGATCGTGCTGGATGACGGCTCACTCAGATATTATACAGTTAGGGAAAGCGCGAGGCTGCAGACATTTCCTGACGACTATATCTTCCACGGCTCGTGGACAGAAAGTATGCGTCAGATCGGAAATGCGGTACCCGTACAATTAGCCAACATCATTGGCAGCTCTGTTTTCCACCAACTTGAAAGGTTGAATGAATATGAGAAACAATGACATTCCAGTTATAAAGCCGTTTAACCCTCTTGATAAGAAGCACCTCGGCGAAAGCGCAGCCGAAGTATTACTCGCAACAAACGTCCACCCCATACCACCCGAACCTTTTATAGGAGCGGGTGTATATGCTTTGTATTATACTGGCCCTTTTTTTGCTTACAGAGAACTTGCGGCCGTGAATCAGGACAATCAATTCCGGCGCCCGATCTATGTAGGAAAGGCTGTCCCGGTCGGGGCGCGAAAAGGCGGATTAGGTCTGGAAGTTGACCATGGACAAGCTCTTCAAAAAAGATTGGCAGAGCATGGGGACTCTATATCAGCTGCTGCTAATTTAGATATTAACCATTTTTTCTGCCGTTTTCTTGTTGTGGACGATATTTGGATTCCGCTCACCGAGTCATTGCTCATTGAGAGATTCCAACCGGTATGGAATCGGGTACTTGATGGATTCGGAAATCACGATCCCGGCAGCGGCAGATACAATGGTATGATGCCGCAATGGGATTGCTTACACCCTGGTCGCAAATGGGCTGAACGATTACAGCCATGTCAATACACCGCAGAACAGTTGGAACAGCGCGTAGTCGAATATTTGCACAATTTCTTTAGTGATTGATTTTATTCCTTTGGCGCATCATTTTTAGAGGAGATTAAGCAATCGAATTAACTGAAGAAACTGGCTGGTGATACCTTGCTGATAAAGGTTATCCAGCCATTTGAGCTAAAAGAAAACCGGAAAAGAAACCTTTCTAAACAGCGGAAATAGCAGGAACACAGATTTGACCAAACGCGGTACTTTACAATGCGACCAGACCAACAATGATATTCCGTTGTTACAAGGGGGAAAATAATCATGGAGGAACAGACTATCCAAGAGAAAATCAAAACAACCTTTATTTATGCAGTAACAGAGTCTTCGAAATTCACAGTAGACGAAGTTAATGAGATTGTAACAACAATATCATCGACTCAGAAATCAGATAAGATGGCTGAGAGTATATTGAAAAGTATTGGAGGCGCAGCTGATGAAGATACTTAACCTCCATATCCAGAAATTCCGAGGAATCGTGGATCTCGGTTTAAATTTCAATGAAGAAAACGCCGTTATCTTTGGCCCTAATGGCGTGGGTAAAAGCGCCGTTGTTGATGCGGTAGATTTTCTTTTGCACGGTGAAGTGTCTAGGCTAACTGGAGAAGGTACTGGCGACGTGTCAACTGCAAAACACGGTCCGCATATCGGTAGTCAGCCTGAAGAAGCAAAGATTACGGCTACTATCCAGAGCATAACCGGAAAAGTATTTACTGTTGAACGCACAGTCTCTCAAAAAGACAGGGTAACAATTGACCCTGTTTATTCTTCTGAATTTGATGATATGGTTACCTATGCGCAAAGCGGAGCTCATTGCCTTGCAAGACGTGAACTGTTGCGCTATATTTTAACGACACCCTCAACGAGATCTCAGCAGATTCAGACATTGCTGGATATTGCCGATACAAAAACCGTTCGCGATGCATTTACTAAACTTAAAAAGACTGCGGCAAGTAACTTAAAAGATGCGTCAGAGTCGCTCAAACGACATTCCGCCGATTTTTGTACAAAGGTTGGCGCAACCGCTGACGATCAGTTACTCGGAAATATCAATTCACTACGAGCCGTTTTAGGAGGCGGTGCCCTTACGTCTCTTGACGAATGCTCTTTTACGAATGGCTTATTATACAGCGATACTAAGGAAAATGCCGAGATAGCTAACTGCATACGCAGTTTAGATGATCTTGTTATGTATATCCCTACTCTGCGACCTGCGCTTCAGGAAAAATTGCAGAATGTGCAGGATACCGTAAAGAAAATTGAAAATGAAAATTCGTCAGTTGAAAATATAAACCATATAGCGCTTATAAACTCGGGACTTACGCTGCTGGATAGTACAGGTCGGCGCCCGCTTTGTTTGCATGAATGGGCGTCTGAAGCCGAATTGCGACAGATATTACAGGAGCGAAAAGAAAAGAGTGAAACTCTATCTACCCTACTTGATACATATCAGAATGACGTTAAAGCTTTATTGAATGAGATTTCAACATATAAATCAAAAATCGGAACGCTCCCACAGCAGCTAATAAAATGGGATAATGGTTGTTCTGCTGAATTAAATAATGAAACCTGCATTTCGGTCGCGACCGAATTGCAGGATATAGAATAACCTTTTTCCTTGTAATACAATCGTATGAAAAAATCAAAGATGGAGAATATGATTATGGATCAAGATAATAAGATTCAATTATTTGAAAATAAGCGTATCCGTACAGCTTGGGATGAAGAAAAAGAAGAGTGGTACTTTTCCGTGGTGGATGTAATGTCCATTCTGACTGATCAGCCTACGCAGCGTTCAGCTGCAAAATACTGGAGCGTTTTAAAAACACGAATGAAAAAAGAAGGAAATCAACTGACTACAAATTGTAGGCAGTTGAAAATGACTGCTGAGGATGGAAAAAGCCGAAAAACAGATGTGGCTGATACCGAACAACTTTTGCGTATTATACAGTCTATTCCGTCACCGAAAGCAGAACCATTCAAAATGTGGCTTGCTCAGGTTGGCCGTGAGAGGATAGAGGAAACAATTGATCCAGAACTCACCATCGATCGTGCTCTTACTATATACCTGAAAAAGGGATATTCTCGCGAGTGGATTAACCAACGATTGCAGGCGATTCAAGTGCGCAAGGAACTTACCGACGAGTGGGATGACCGTGGTGTAAAGCAGGGAAATGAATATGCTATACTGACCGACGAAATTACAAAGGCATGGTCTGGTATGACAACTCGACGGTACAAACAACTTAAAGGGCTGAAAAAGGAAAATCTCCGTGACAACATGTCCACATTAGAACTGGTTCTGAATATGCTTGCTGAGGCCACCACAACCGAGATTTCTAAGACAACAGAACCGCAAACCTTCGAAGAAAATAGACAGGCAGCACGGCGCGGAGGCCGAATTGCAGGAAACACACGCAAAGAAATTGAGGCTGATACTGGTAAGCCTGTCATAACTAAAAAGAATGCCGTTGATTTCTCTCGACTTATTTCTGATGTTATTGAGGAATCTGGTAAAGACGATAAAAATAGCTAATTGTAACGAGTAAAGCCTTCAAGAGATAAACACACTTTTGAGGGTTTTATTGCTTACAATTTACTCGAATTGTGATGTAAAAGTAGGCACCAGATCGATTAAAAAAGGGCCTATCCTGACGACTGTTTCTGAAATATACCTCCCCGCCAAGGGGATACCAGAGGGGTACGACATCTTTTTTGTATCCTCAAGGCATACAGAAGTTGTAGTGCTGTTGCAACGTGGGGTAACGCAAAGGAGATATCCCATTTGAATTATATGTTATAACTTCCCTTGACACTATATCGGAACACCGATATAATAAATTTAGGTGATAAAAATGACAATACAACAGCTTTTGCATGATATGCAAATGTCCCGTTATCGTTTATCGAAAATCAGTGGGATTCCATGGGCAACTCTCGCGGATATTTATTCCGGGAAAACCCATTTGCACCGATGTGGCGCAGGAACGCTTTCCAAACTGTCCAAAACATTTGGTCTATCCATTGAGGAACTGCTGGCGCTGGAAACAGAGCCGGAAAAAAACACAGCCGCCGGGAAACCAAACATAAAAACTTACTTGGAAACCGGGCTGTCGGAGAGTGTCCAAAAAGCAATAAAAGACTATTTGCAAGGCGAAAAGGAGCAGGTGCTATATCTTGACTGCTTGTGGAATGAGTTATATGGAGCCATTAATGCCGACCTTTGGGCTGGCTTAATTACTGAGGAACAGGCAAGCTATCTGCGTGTAAAATATCTTGGCACAGGGGGGAAGGATGGTCTTAATGATTGATTAATCTATGGTGTTTTCGGGTTTAACAATGATATAGTTACATATATAAACAGCAGCGTTGTTTCCGAAATAAAGTTAAATCATAACAAGCTTCAATGATTGGTAGGGCTCAAAATGGAATACATAAGCGGAGTTGTCGAGAGAGTTACGTACGAAAATGAAGATAATGGATTCAGTGTCATAAAAATAAAATCCAAAGGTTTTGTTGACCTCGTAACCGTTGTGGGAAGCCTAGCTACTGTGAATGTAGGATCAATAATTCGACTTAAAGGCGAATGGAAGATGGACAGCAAGTATGGGAAGCAGTTTGCTGCACAGGATTATCGAGAAACCCTTCCGGCAACGGTTGTTGGTATTCAAAAATACCTGGGAAGCGGACTCATAAAGGGTATAGGGCCGGTGTTTGCCAAGAGAATTGTACAACATTTTCAAGAAGACACCTTGAGGGTGCTGGAGGAGGAAGCAGACTATTTAGTCAAAGTTTCGGGCATCGGGCAAAAGCGAGTGGACATGATCAAAAAAGCATGGCAAGAGCAAAAGGAAATAAAAAGTGTTATGCTTTTTTTGCAAAGCAATGGAGTATCTACTGCCTTTGCAGTGAAAATATATAAGACCTACGGAAATGACAGCATTGAAATAGTGAAGACCAATCCATATAAACTGGCTGATGACATCTGGGGCATTGGCTTTAAAACAGCAGATAAAATTGCCCTGCAGTTGGGGTTCGATAAAAACTCCTTTGAACGCTGTCGCTCAGGGATTGTGTATGTACTAAACGAACTTTCCAATGACGGACATTGCTATGGTACAAGGAAACAGCTCCTAGAAGAGTCGGAAAAAATCCTGGAGCAAGAGATTTCACTGATTGATTCAACTCTTGATAGGATGATCGAGGAAAAGACAGTAATACTCGATGAAGGGGAGTATATCTTTTTACTGCCCCTTTATTATAGCGAACTGGGAATTGCGAAAAAAATGACGGGAATTCTATCTGTAGATACTCTCTACTCAACGACAAACGTGGATGGTATTGTTGAAATGATCCAAAAGCAGTATGAGATTAGTTACGACAAGGTGCAAAAGGATGCGGTAAAGACTGCAGCAGCTTCAAAATTCATGGTGCTTACAGGTGGCCCAGGAACGGGTAAAACCACAACAACTCTCGCAATTATCAAGGTGTTTCAGTTGCTCGGTGCCAGGGTATTACTTGCTGCACCAACAGGCAGAGCGGCAAAAAGAATGTCCGAGACTACAGGGTTGGAGGCAAAAACTATTCACCGTTTACTAGAGTACAAGCCACCTGAGGGTTACAAAAAGAATGCGGAATACCCATTAGAATGTGATGTACTGATTATCGATGAGACTTCCATGGTAGATACCATTCTGATGTACAACCTTTTAAAAGCGGTATCCAATGAAACAGTGGTTATACTTGTTGGTGATATTGATCAACTGCCATCGGTAGGAGCTGGAAATGTGCTTAATGACATTATAGACTCGGGTATAGTCAATGTCGTTAAGCTCACAAGAATATTTCGGCAGGCCCAGGGCAGTGCTATTATAACCAATGCCCACAGGATTAATAAAGGTGAATTCCCAGAATTGAAGGGTAATCGGAATAGTGATTTCTTTTTCATTGAAGAAGATGAGCCGACAAAGGTGGTCCAGACGATAAAAGAGCTTTGTACAAGGAGACTTCCTGCTTTTTACAAGGTTGACCCAGTAAATGACATTCAGGTGTTGTGCCCAATGCAACGGGGAGAAACAGGAGCAGTAAACCTCAATATGGTATTGCAGGAGGCACTGAATCCCTCAACTATTTCTATTAAATATGGAGGTACAGTCTACAGACTTGGCGATAAGATCATGCAGATTAAAAACAACTATGATAAGAACGTTTTTAACGGAGATATTGGAAGCATTACTAACATTGACACGGAGGAACGAACCCTTGTTTTAAACTATGACGAGAATTTAGTAGATTACGATGCCACGGAACTTGATGAAGTCGTTTTGGCTTATGCCACCACCATCCATAAAAGCCAAGGGAGTGAGTATAAGATCGTAGTGGCGCCTTTAACAATGCAGCACTATGTGATGCTGCAGAGAAATCTTCTTTACACCTGTGTTACTAGGGCAAAAAAAGTATTTGTTTTAGTTGGTACAAAGCAGGCAATAAGTATGGCAGTTCGCAATAATAAGACTTCGAAGAGGAATACCCGTTTAGCGGAGAGGCTATGTTCAAAAAATAATGACGACTACAAATAACGCAATCAAAACACCAGGCGACTTCGAATTAATGTTAGTGGAACATCCGAAGTTTTCCGGATATAAATTGGTTATATCCAAGAGTAATCCGAATCCAAGGTATCCAGATAACGGCTACTTATACTTTATCACGGATATGAATACCACATGTGCGACAATCGACGACACCGAGGTTTACAAGAACGGGGATTTTGGTGAAAAGCTAACTCCCGGAGAAAAATATTACTTCAGCATTACCGTATTGTACACTGATAAAGTGGTACCTGGCGATTCCCTACAACTGACCTATCCAGCCAAAGCGATTGTATCTGAGCCAGTCTCGAGTCCGTCGACCCAACCGGCCAAGCAAACACAAACTCCGTTACCTAAACTTTCGACTCCTCAGCCAACATCGTCTTCAACTGCTCCGCAGGTGGCAGCTTATCCTGACGGAAACAAGATCATTGTCAACTGGAACAGCATTGATAGCGCCAACCTGCAAGGGTATAAAGTAGTTATCTCGAAGAACGACAAAAATCCCGCTTACCCTAAGAACGGCTATCTGGCCTGGATTACAAATAAAAACATCACACAGTGGGTCATCGACAACAGTTCTAAATATAATGGCGGGGACTTTGGCGGGTATCTCACGCCCGGACAGAACTATAATATCAGCGTAACGGCGGTATATTGTGACATCAAAGTACCTGGCAATGCTGTGCTTGTCACGTATCCGTCCGGTGGGAACAACCCTGGAGGCCAAACAAGCCTGGATCCGGTGGCTATTAGCGCAACGCCCAGCGGCAGCAACCTGATTTTAAGTTGGTCGGCTTCCAAAGCATTACTTTCTGCATTTCGCACTTTGCTCTTATCAAGATTTCTCAAGTATTGAATAGATGTATCCACGTTTCCAAGCCAGAGCAGTGCAAGCGCTTGCTTCAGCACATCGTTTCGTATCTCGCGTCCTTTCAAAGCCATACTCAATTGTTCCTTACACTTCTTTTTCAAATGATACCAATCCAGGATGATTTGATAGGGTCTCCATCCATAGA
>JBAQLX010000634.1:0-4057 GCA_049302315.1 Desulfosporosinus sp. | reverse complement strand
ATGCTGCAGTGGCAGATGAGAAGACAGCAGAAAAGCCGGCAAAAGATTTGGCTAAGGCAATAGCTGCAATTAACGCAGCAGATGTCGATGGAATGGGAGCAGTAATCGAAGCCAATGCAGCTATATTAGGGCTAGATCTTACGGACTACAATAACTTAAAAAATAAGGTTCCAGTGTATGAGGCATTAGCAGGAGAAGTCTTTGAGGATGCAGCGGGAGTTCAATTTATCTTTAACTATGCGGTGGCACGTGAGAAAGAAGCAGAAGCTGCAAACTTAGTTGCGCCAGAAATTACGGATGTTATCTCGATCACGGGTGCAGTCCTTGACAATGATGCATTTACCTTGACCTTTCCCTTAAGCAATCTGAATAGAAATTCTGGGCTTGACGTTTCAGAAAATAGTAAAATGGCAGTATCAATTCAAGACGTAGGACTTCTCGGGGATTTTGTCCTCAAAGCAGGTCAGACCAACAGTTTCCTAAATACTCCATTTTCAGCAAATCTCGATCTACCAGATGCTGAACTTACTAAAATCTTCAACGCCCTGGCGACTTTGGATTCACAATCAAAACACCAGATCTTAGAAGCAGTGAATTTAACGGAACTATTTACCCTTATTCAAAATTCAGATCCTGCAACAATAGAGGCTGTTTTCAATGATATTAATTTTGTTAACATCTTTGCTGCAGTTCAAATGGCAGGTTCAGTGACTAAAGATAAAATCTTTGATAACGTTATTGGGGTTCTCGATCTGGCACTAGCTGAGAATAATAGTGAGTTTAAAGATTTACTAATCTCTGCTTTGTCACCCATTATCACCAATGGTGATCTCACTAGTGCTCAAATGCAAGCTGTTTATGATTATTTGGAAGATGGGCCAGGTGATACGAATCTAATTGATATATTTAGAAGCTTCAACCTTAATGACGCAGAGAAAGATGCTATTTTAGGAGATGTTGATTTCCCTAAAGTCTTTAAGGCATTGATGAAACTTGAACGAGCAACGAGAGTAGATGTATTTAAAGCTATAAACTTTACTGAGCTGTTTAATGCCGTTAAGAATTCAAGTTTAACGATTGAGGAACAATTCTATCAGGATGTATCAGAAGTTTTAGATGACATAGTGACTTCGGGTATTCCAAGGGACAAAATTTTCGATACCTTTAATTTTGGAGAGATTAACAAAGTTGCCTTCTACAATTTACTGAATAATCTAGATGGCGACATGACCGATTCGGAAGTGTTGATGACGGCTGCTTTAACAGATGTTGTTGGTAACTTAAAGACGTATACTTTCCATATTCAGCCTTAAAGAAAACAAGTTATACAATACTATTTATTGAAAGGATGAACTTTTAAGCCCCAGACTCATAGAGCTTGGGGCATTTTTTCTGTATCACGAGGATTGACTCATTAATCATTAAGCAAGATTTAGGAGGATGATTGATAATGCGAAGAAAATGGCAAAAAATGATCGGTCCAATTTTGGCAATCTGTTTGGCTGGCATACTCGTTTTTTTGCCACAAACTACCTCCGCTGCGACCTTGACTTCGGCATCATCTAGTATGATGCCAGCACCTCGTTTGGGAGGAGTAGATCAATATGAGACAGCTGCCAAAATTGCCGAGCAAGGCTGGCAAGGAACCTCGGATGCCGTCGTTCTTGCTGCTGGTATGACGCCCAATCTAGTCGACGCCCTTGCAGCAGGTCCATTGTCCGCTAGGCTTAAGGCTCCGATACTGCTCACGGACGGCGGAGATCAATTAAATATGTGGGCGAAACAAGAACTTGAACGCCTAAAACCTACCGAGGCGTTTATCACAAGTGGAACAGCGGTTATCAAGCCATCGATTCTTGATGAACTAAAGGCGATGGGAATTACTCCGATCGCCCTAGGGGGTTATGATCAATACGAAACCTCGGTAAATATTGCGGAGGAGCTAATCAACCAGGGAGGGCAGGTTTCTTGCGTCGTCATAGCTGCAGGGTGGGCAACCCCGGCGGATGCTTTATCGGTTTCTAGTATTGCTGCATCTCAAGGCATGCCAATCTTGGCGACAACCCGTGATACTATACCCGTAAAAGTTAAGGACTTTTTGGATAGTCAAACTGATATTCCGGATACCTATGTCATAGGTGGAGAGGCTGTAGTCGGGAGTGCTGTACTGGCCCAACTGCCGGGCGTTACGCATCGTTATGCGGGAATGACAAAATATGATACAAATATTGAGGTCCTGAAAGGGTTCATGGATGTCATTGATAATGGAACGACCTATCTGGCCAGTGGGGAAACCTTTGTAGATGCTTTAGCGGGGGTGCCCTTGGCGGCACAGAGCTACTCAGCAATCTTGTTGACTGATCAGGCATTACCCGAGAATTCGTGCGAATATGCAAAGCTGAATTTATCTCCTAATGTGGTGGCGCTTGGGGGGCAAGCAGTAGTACCGTTGAAGGCTATGGAGTCTTTGAAGTATACCCAGTTCGTTTCGGCAGATGGCGCGGTTCTTGGGTCAGTTGATGTGGGTTCTCCACAAGTCATCGAAGAGGGTATTAGAGTCACGGGGAATCAGGTCACCTTACAAAATCTTAAAGTGAACGACAGTATCTCTTCGCAGGGAAATGTAGTAACTCTGAAACAAGTGATCATTGAAGGGACACTATTTCTCGACCCAGGATTGAGCGGCATAGTTAATCTGGATAATGTGACGGCCAAAAACATTGTTGTTCTCTCAGGTGCAGAAAGCAGTATTAATTTAAATAGTGTGCATGCTGACACCCTTAAAATGGAGAGTCCATCTCATGTTATGGTTCAGACCAGTGGATCAACAATGATCACTCATACGGTAGTGAGGTCAGCCTCGACTCTTGAGGTGACATCCGGTTCAGTAGGAACTGTCGTGATAAGCAATGTCACGGACGGTTCAAGTGGGGTGGTTGAGTTAAGGGGTTCGTTTGATCAGCCTATAGTGGTTAACGAAAGCGTTACCATAAGAGCAGATGGTAGTGAAATTTCAGAACTGCAGATTTCGCCTTATCACATGGAGAATAAAATAACTCTGGACGGGGTTTTTGAGTTGGTTAAGGTCAATAAAAAAGCAGTGCTGTATTTAGCCGATAATACCATCCTGGCAAAGGTTGTGACCTATGCCATGGCTTTCCTGATGGTACCACCGACAGCAGAAATTGTGGAGCTTGATACCCAAAATACCGCTACGGTGACCAGCGGTGGGGGAATGGTGAATGGGTTACCAACGTCCACACTTGAAATTCCACCATCAGGTGGAGGCGGTGGAGGAGTACCTTCCGTTTCTACTATTAATGTTCTTCGTATTGAAGTGATTACGAATCCTCTTAACGATAGCTTGGTAGGTTCAGGCAATAACGTAGATGTCGATATGAGTGGTTTACCCGGAGAGACGCGAGTCATTGGTTTCAAGATTACTACTGACAAATCATGTGACCTGCAATTCGATGATTATGATGTAAGCATCTCTCTTACCGGTAACAATGCCACCCTTGTAAAGTTTGAGGACTTACTTCCAGGAATGATAGGCGGAAATGGGGTAAGCTTAAAAACGCTTCGGAATTTTTTTGGGGGAGATCCAGAGGAACCTGTAAAAATAACAGTTAAAGGAAAACTGAAGCAAAACGGAACTGTCATGGGAAGTATATCCGTAACGTTGAATATGTAAAACCTGCACACATTGTTACCGACAAGGTTCTTCCGCCCGGTCGGCCCCTTGCCAATTCGTTTTTGATAAAAAAATACAACACAAAACATTGAATATGATGACCTCAAACCCCGGTACGATACAATAAGTCGTACTGGGGTTTGATTTTGTCAATGTATCTGATTACTCGGTCATGTTCTCTGCAGCTACTATTAAAGAGCTTACCAAGCCGCGATTGTACAAATTCAGAGTAAACAATTATAATTATGTTATGGACCATGTCTAATGCATTATGTTGGGTTAATCAGTCGGGTGTCCGGAAATGGGAGAGTAATAATTTAATGAATGATATAATAGACAAGGAATCCCGACCACTGGAACTTT
>JBAQLX010000633.1:0-3331 GCA_049302315.1 Desulfosporosinus sp. | reverse complement strand
TCATTTTTTGTCGTTCCGCGTAGGTTCCAGGACCCTTCGCGAAACGATATTGTTACAATGTTGCTCAAACCCTTTAACAATATGTCTTTGGTGATTAGAACAGTTTCCTTCCGAGTCCGATAATAACGCATATGTATTGTCGAATTTTCCAAGATAACAAAGGTTCCATGACCCTGTCCGGAACGGTGACCATCGGGAGCCGTTCCGGCGAGTACAAACTAATTGTAAGGGGATTTGTACCTGAGGTGACTGAATTGCTCCGGATTTATTTGACTGAATCAGTCCGGATTAGCTTGACTGAATTGCTCCAGAATCATGTGACTGAATTGCTCCAGAACAGTCTGTCGGAATTGACCGGATTAACCTGACTGAATCAGTCCGGAATATGCATCGGAGTTAGTATTGTGCTGTCATCAACTCTTTAAACCTCAGGGTACCAAGTGGTCCAGAGTTTTTCTGAATGTAACAAAACTGCATTGTGTAACATTGGAGAATCCCTGGAATGCCTGATATTACTGGCCTCCAGGGATTCTTGATAAATATGTATAATTTGTCGATTCTTGAGGGGGTCAGACCCCGAAACGCCTAAAAAATTATTAAAAATCTACTTTTATGATATACTTTTGTTAAAGAGAGGGGTGATAGTCATCATGGTCATGGTTCAAAGACCGTCATACATGGAAAAACTAAAAAAAACGAAAGACAAAAAAATCATCAAGGTGGTTACGGGAATCCGCCGCTGCGGAAAGTCCACCCTGTTTTTGCTTTTCCGCGCTCATCTGAAAGAATGCGGTGTTGAGGATAATCAGATTATCTCGGTGAACTTTGAGGACATCGCAAACGAACCTTTACTTGACTATAGGAAGCTCTATGATTATGTCACTGAGCGAATTATACCTGGCAAAATGGCCTATGTTTTTTTGGATGAGATACAGAATGTGCCACAGTTCGAGAAGGCGGTCGACAGCCTGTTTATCCAAGACAATGTAGATGTTTATATCACAGGCTCAAACGCTCGGATGCTTTCCGGAGAACTGACCACGTTGCTTTCAGGAAGATATATGGAAATCAGTATGCTGCCCCTGTCCTTTGCCGAATACTTTGAGCTGGTGGGCGGAGATAAGCGGGAGGCGTGGAACAGCTATTACCGGAACGGCGGGTTCCCCTATGCTGCCGCTATTGAAGACGAGGATATTCGCAGGGATTATCTGATGGGAATCTATAATACTGTTTTGCTTAAGGATATCGTGGCAAGAAAACGAATCGGCGATATCGCCCTTCTTGAAAGCGTCATAAAGTTCCTTTTTGACAATGTGGGCAACATCGTTTCATCCAAAAAAATTGCTGACAGCTTGACCTCTTACGGACGAAAAACAACTTCGGTAACCGTTGAAAACTATATTGAAGCGCTAACCGAAGCTTTTGTTTTGTATAAGGCGAGTAGGTATGACGTCAAAGGGAAGCAGTATCTGAAATCACTGGAAAAATACTATCTTGTGGATGTGAGCCTCCGTCGTCTGCTCCTTGGAGATAAAAACACCGATATTGGGCACATCTTAGAGAACATTGTATATCTCGAACTCCTGAGACGCGGTTACACGGTCAATATTGGCAAAGTTGAAGATAAGGAAATCGATTTTATTGCGGTGATCGGCGGCGATAAGATTTACTACCAGGTTGCGGCAAGCATTCTCGACCCTGCCACATTTGAGCGCGAAATAGCCCCGCTGAAAAAAGTACCTGACCACTATCCCAAATTCATATTATCTATGGACGAATTTCCAATGGGAGAGGATGGGATTAAACAGGTTAATATCATAGATTTTTTGTTAATGGATGGGTTAATGGATGGGTAATATAAGAAAATCACTCATCTTTGTTTCTTATTTTTACGACTCTTACTCCCAGCAGCAAATGTTATACTAATACAAAGAATTACGGTGAGTACTTGCCACGAAGACCATCCTCCAAAATCCATAAATTCACCTCTTAGCCCAACTTCCCGTTAAACATGGCTCAAGCCCCTGCTGTATCTCACTTCTTCATTTTTATTAGGTCACTACAACCTTTTACCCATCAGTGACCTGGTTCTCTTTAGTGGGTTTTTAACATTTACCATAGACGGCCGACGATTTTTCATGAAAGTCATCAGCGTCATTCTCTATTTTGTCAAACGTATCCTTAGCAGTGGTAAACTCTTGGGCATAATCCTTTTCAGTCGCTCGCCTCTCTACCACGATATAGGGATAGTGTTTTTGCTTGAGAAGTTCAAGATTATTTTTAGTAGCAATTCCTCGGTCCATCACAATAGTAGGAAGTGTCTCCTGAAAAAGGGTCTCATCCTCGACATAAAGTCGTTTTAAAATCTCCTCCAGTGTCTCAGCTTCCGACTGGTTTCCTTTGTAAATCTGGCTAAAGATCGGAAACCCTTGGTAATCCACGACCAAAGCTAGCGTGACCAAGGGACAATCGCTTCGTTTTTCCTTGGAATGACCACGCTTAGCCGACGTATTCCTTGATGCTCCACCCTCAAAGTAAGTGTTTGTTAAATCGTACAGGAACAATGCATGTTCTTGGGGAAAAAGGGCCTCCTCCTGTTTCCTAAGTTCTTTCTCCAACCACTTTTTATGGATTAAAAGCGTATCACCAATCTCGTAGATAGCATTCTTGCCCATATCACTTAAATCAACCTCTAACATTTCCAATAGGGACGTTTTCTTTTTCAGCCAATATTCCGTCTGGCGTTCGCTTGCCGGTTCAATTAACCGACCGAGAACAACAGCTTGGGCCCAGGATTGCTCTGACAAGGAGAGTCCACACGCTTGCAACAGCTTATCAAACCCCAGACGCTCCCAAAAGGCATGGGCAACTAATTCCGGACCTAAAGATCGGCTCATTGTATGTTCGACACTTTCTAAGTCGATGGTACAAAACGTCTGTTTTTGTTTTCGAGCAGACTTCTCCTCACCTTTTTGTTGAACAAATCTATAATAATCCATCGCTCTGTCGGCAGCGGTCGCCATTTGGAGTTCTTCTTCAAACAAAGAGTTCTGACCGGCTAAACGGGCTTCCAAGATCTTGGACAGTTTTGGCCAATCCGATTTAGGTAGCTCTAGCGTGCCTAAATGCATAATCAGGCGTTGCCTAATTTTCGCTTTAGACCCTTCTGTAACCCGGTAAGCTTCAACGAGACGATGGGTAACATATTTAGTTTTGGTAGCTTTATTCGTCGTAACACATTCTCTAATATACATACCTATAGTATATCTGAGTAGAGGGGGAAAGTATATAGCTTCTGAAATTATTACGGCACTACAATGGCGTTTTGAAA
>JBAQLX010000632.1:0-7887 GCA_049302315.1 Desulfosporosinus sp. | reverse complement strand
TGACGCGCGTCGAGACACAAGGTGCTTACGCTAATCTCTTGCTCCAGAAAAATATTACCAGATTAACGGATTCCAGAGATCGCCAATTTGTGACATTATTGGTGAATGGTACGCTCAAACACCGGCTTACCCTGGATTACGCACTGCGTTTGCATTTGAGTAAACCAATGTCGTCACTTCCTCATGAAGTGCGGGCAATATTACGCATCGGCGCTTTTCAATTACTTTATGTCGATAATGTACCCGCCGCTGTTGCGGTCAATGAAAGTGTGGAATTAGCGAAACCATTCCCCAAATTCACGGGCTTGGTAAACAGCGTCTTGCGTAAGGTTATGAATAAGGCGTGGGATTTCCCTTGGCCGGATGCAAAACGCGAAACAGTGCGCTATCTATCGGTGCGCTATTCTCACCCCGAATGGATGATTCAGCGCTGGCTAAAACGTTGGGGCAGGGAGGAAACGGAAGCCTTGTGTCGAGCTAATAATGAACCGGCTCAGACTTGGATCCGCACGAATACGCTTAAGATCTCACGTGAAGATTTAATGGCTCGTCTCACCCTGGAAGGAATTACAGTAGAACCCGGAACCCGAATTCCGGAAAGCTTAAGGATCCAACATTTTGGGGCCATAGATCGGCTGGAGAGTTTTCGGCAGGGACTATTTACGGTTCAGGATGAAAGCTCCCAACTTGTAGCCCATGTGGTAGACCCCAAACCAGGACAACGGGTTTTGGACACCTGTAGTGCCCCTGGAGGAAAAACTACGCACTTGGCTCAGATGATGCAGGACGAGGGAGAAATTATAGCCTTTGATATCCATGAGCAAAAACTCGAACTTATCAATCAGTCAGCCCAAAGACTTGGAATTACGATAATCCAACCTCAATTTGGAGATGCCCGGGATTTGCCCGGAGTAAAACTCGGTTCGCACCAGCGCGTTTTAGTTGACGCTCCTTGTTCCGGATTAGGCGTTCTGCGACGGAGAGTTGATTTACGTTGGCGGAAAGAAGAGCGAGACCTTAAGGATTTGCCCCTACTTCAGTTTGCCATCCTGGAACGGGCTGCGTCTTGTGTTGAAGTGGGGGGAGATATAATCTACTCGACCTGTACTATCGAACCAGAAGAGAATTTTGAACTTGTTAAGACGTTTCGTTCAGCGCATCCGGAATTCGAGACTGTTAACCTGGCGGATGATTTGCCCTTTGCCCTTGAGGATTCGAGAGATATTCAACAAGCGAGTAAAGGGATGCTTCAACTATTACCACATCGCCATAACATGGACGGATTTTTCATAGCAAAATTTCGGCGTAAAGAAGTTTAACTGGAATGAATCGGGTGAATAATAAATATTATGGAAACTAAAGAGCTGCGCGGGTGTTCAGAAGATGAATTAATAGAGATTTGTAAGGAAATTGGTTTAAAACGGTTTCGTGCTATCCAATTGTTCCAATGGGTACAACAAAAAGCGGTGCGCACCTGGGAAGAAATGAAAAACATTGGGGAGCGTGATCGGCAAACTTTGCGTTCTCGCCTGAGTCTTTATCCTTTGGAGAAGGTTCGGGAACAACGTTCCAGGGACGGCACGCGAAAGTATCTATTCCGCCTGAACGACGGTGAAACGATTGAGTGTGTTTTAATGGATTATGCGCGAACCAGTTCGCGTGATCGTCATACAGTTTGTGTCTCTACTCAAGTTGGATGCGTGGTGGGCTGCGCATTTTGTGCTACAGGGTTGGAAGGGTTTCGAAGAAACCTCAGTGTCGGTGAAATAGTGGGTCAAGTGTTGGATATTTCTTATTATATCCGTCAGGAAGATCCAGATTTTCAGGCGACCAACATTGTCTTCATGGGTATGGGGGAACCCCTCCTCAATTATGATCAGGTTCTCCAGGCGATCCTCCTTTTGAATCATGGACAGGGGCTAAATATTGGTATGCGGCGGATGACGATTTCAACCTGTGGGGTTGTGCCCCGGATTATTCAACTGGCTAAAGATAACCCCCAGGTGGGTCTTGCTGTATCTCTTCATGCAGCACAGGATAAAGTGAGAAATGATTTGATCCCGATGAATCGTCGTTATCCGCTGCGCCGGCTTATGGCGGCCTGCCAGGAGTATACACAAATCACGCGGCGCCGAATTACTTTCGAGGTGGCCTTGACGGCGGAGAACGCGAAACAGGAGGAAGCTGAGGCCCTTGCCAGATTACTAAAAGGACAGTTTGGACATGTAAATTTGATTCCGGTTAATCCTGTGGCAGGAACCGGAATGGAGCGTCCCAATCCAGGGCTCATGAGAAGGTTCGCCCAGGTGTTGGAAGATGCCGGGATTTCTGTTTCTTCACGTGAGGAACGGGGGGTGGATATTGACGCAGCTTGTGGTCAACTTCGCCGACAGTGGGAGGGTAAGTTATAATGAGTATTTTGGCCCGATTTGAAGGGATGGCGGAATTCCTATTTACCGGAGCTTTTAGAAAAGGTGCGGCCCGGCTTCAACCGGTGGAAATCGCCAAAGAACTGGTGAAGGCGATGCTTAAAAATAAGCAGGTCAGCATTTCACAGGTTTACGTACCGAATATCTATCGGGTTTATCTTCATGCCAGTGATTGGGGTCCGTTAGCTAGTTTTGGAGATGTGTTTCTCATTGAACTCTCGAAGTATTTATTTGCGGAGGCGGGGCGATATGGCTACACGTTTTTAACGAAACCGGCTATTGAGTTGCATGCGGATGAGACGGTGAATCCCCGGGAGATGGTTGTTGAAGTTGATTTTGACGACTCGATTGACGTAGACTGGAGAGAGGAAGAAAATGAAAATTATGCACCTAATGAATCAAATTGGCGTGAAAGTACAACTTTCTTCAGGGAAAGTGTCAAGACAAACTTACCGATTGAGGACAAGTTAGGAAGGAATCCTGATTACTTTCTCGAAATTATAGAGGGACCCGATAAAGGCCAAAAAGTTGCGCTGCAGGATGCAGACGTTTTCATTGGTCGTCATGAGCAATGCGATATTGTGCTCCATGACCTTGAGGTTTCCAGGCGACATGTGAAGCTTGCTTCAGGGGAGAACGGTTGGTGGTTGGATGATTTGGGAAGTACAAACGGTTCTTTTGTCAACGGCCAAAGAATAACGCATCAGACGGCAGCTCCCGGTGACCGTATTCAAATTGGACAAAGTGTTCTGGTTATCCAGAAGTCTCTATAAAATCGGAAATCTTGCGGGTTCCAATTTCCAATTTCCAATTTCCAATTTCTGACTTCTGACTTCTGACCTCTGACCTCTGACCTCTAACCTCTAACCTCTAACCTCTGACTTCTGAATCAGGAGGGTTTTATGCAATTTGTTTTAGTCCTTGGACGGCTGGCTTTTGTCGTTCTGATCTATCTTTTTATCTTTAGAATTTTTACAGCACTTATCGCAGATCTACAATTTAAAGGGATCTTTCAACGCTCTATTAATGAATATGGACGTTTAGAGGTCCTCACAGGAGCAGAAGCACTTTCCAAAGGGAGGACTTTTCGGGTTGATGCCAAAGGATTGCGCTTGGGGCGTGGCAAGCACAATGATATCGTTATACCGGATCATTTTGCTTCCATTGAGCATGCTGTTTTTAGATTGCATAAAGGACAGACCATTGTGGAAGATCTGGGAAGTACGAATGGAACATGGGTCAATGGAGAGCAAATCCATTCTCCAGTCCAAATGGTTCCCGGGGACTATGTGAAAATTGGAAGTATTACCTTCCAATACTCGAGGTGGCAAAATGAGAGTTCTAAGCTTTAGTGAAAAAGGGTGTATCCGTAAAAACAATGAGGATTCTTTTTTGGTGTTACCCGAGCAAGGGCTTTATGCTGTGGCCGATGGGATGGGGGGGCACCGAGCAGGAGAAGTAGCCTCTTCAATCGCCTTGCAGGAATTGGAGAAATTAGCTCCCCGATTAGGTGAGTTTGAGGGGCAGATCCTGGAAAGGGGGTTGATTGAGGCCTTTATGCAGGCAAATCGAGTCGTCAATCAATCCTCAACAAAGGAACCGGAAAATGCCGGGATGGGAACGACTCTGACAGTTTTGCTGGTGCGCAGAAGGACTGCTGCTATTGCTCATGTGGGAGACAGTCGGGCTTATTTATGGCGTGATGAGGCGTTGACTTCCTTGACTGTAGACCATTCGTTGGTCGGGGAACTTGTGCGGTTAGGGCAGATTTCCCCTGAGGAAGCGGAAAAACACCCCCAACGGCACGTGCTAATGCGTGCACTGGGTACAGAACAAAAGATTGAGGTGGATTGCAGGAGTATAAGTCTCCAGACCGGAGATGTATTTCTTTTATGCACTGACGGTTTTTCCAATGTGATCAGCGATCAGGAACTTGCGGAAGAATTCCTCGAACCTGGCTCTTGGGAAGGGCGGTTTGAAAAATTACGAAAACTTACCTTGGAACGGGGCGCCCCTGATAATTTCACAGCCTTGTGCTGTATATTGGAGTAAGCTGATGATTCAACGTTTAACCACGCGCATGATTATTTTAGGAATGATGTGGCTGGGATTAAGCTTGCTAAAATGGGAAAACTTGAGTATCCAACTCTTTTGGCAAGGGCTGATTTTTACGGCCATAGTCCTTCTGGGGTGCCTGATGGAACAAATTCTCCATTATCAGGGGGATCCCTATATTTTACCAACTGTCCAGGCAATAATGGCTATTGGGCTTGTGTTCGTAGTACGAATTAACCCGAATGTTGCCTTGCACCAATTCTGGTGGGCGAACATCGGGCAGGCGCTTTCCTACGTAGTTTTATGGGCGATGCACGATTATCGAAAGTTAGGAAGGTTTAGATATCTCTGGGGGCTTTTAGCAGTGGTCTCGTTGTTGGCGACCCTTTTGTTTGGTTCTGAGGAAGGCGGTGCAACAAGCTCATTCAAGCTCATGGGAATCGGGATTCAACCGGAGGAATTTGTCAAATTAGCCTTGCTTTTATTTATGGCTGCGTATTTGGAAGAGAATGAGGAATTGTTACGGGTTGGGACGGTGCAGTGGGGAAAATTCTCTTTACCGGATTGGCGGACCTTGGGGCCATTTATGATCATGGTCGCTTTCGTCTTGGGGATTTTAGCCGCTCAAAAAAGCTTGGGAACAGCCTTGGTGTTTTATATGCTCTTTGTACTTATGCTATATGTTGTGACAGAGCGGGCCCTTTATTTAGGAATATCTCTGCCGATTTTCCTCTTGACTGGAAGTCTGGCCTATATGCTCTTTAGGCATGTGCGCATTAGAGTGGAGGTGTGGCTGAATCCCTGGCTGGATCCCTCAGGTGGGGGGTACCAAATGGCTCAATCCCTGTTTGCCATAAGTGGCGGAAAATTATTAGGAACTGGGTTAGGCAATGGCATAGGGGCATCGACCGTACCAGTGGCCATTAGTGATTTTATTTTTTCCGTGATTGCGGAAGAACTGGGATTTGCCGGGGCCATGGCAGTACTGGCGCTCTTTCTGATTGTTGTCATGAGGGCCTTTGCGGTAAGCATTAGGGCAATAGATCGGTTCGGGCAAATTTTAGCAGCCGGGATTGGAATCCTCTTAGGAACAGAAACGTTAATTATTCTCGCGGGGGTCACGAAACTACTTCCCTTGACAGGCCTACCACTTCCCTGGGTAAGTTATGGCGGAAGTTCGCTTATTGTTCACTTTATCTTGTTAGGGGTGCTGCTGAATGTCTCCAACGCCACTGCGGCAGGTACCCACAGCATCAGGAATAAAGGTAGGGGGTACGCAACATAATGCGAGGGGTGCGTCGAGTAGCGCTTGGAATGGCCTTTAGTTTTTTTATCTTAAGTCTGGGGTTGGTCTATTGGCAGGTTGTTCAGGCGGATACGCTGCTAAAAGATAAAGCCAATCGTCGCTTAATACTTATGGAAAGCCGCGTGACAAGGGGAGGAATTTTTGATCGCAACGGCGAAATAATAGCCCAAACTCAGATTTCCAATGGAAAGAAGGTTCGGGTGTATCCGAAGGGGGAAATGTTTGAGCCGCTGCTTGGATATTCGACTCTAAAACTTGCCTCCTCTGGTCTCGAAGGAAATCTGGCTGATTGGTTATTGGGGATTAAGAAGGTATCGCCCACGCAAGCGGTTCAACAGCTCTTTGCACTTCCCCGCCAAGGGGATGATGTGGTGCTCACCTTGGACTCACGTTTACAGAGCATTGCATATAATGCCCTCAAAGGAAAAATGGGGGCTGTTGCAGCCCTCGATCCACGGACCGGAGAAGTATTGGCCTTGGTGAGCCAACCCAGCTTTAATCCTACAAACCTTGAAGAGAATTGGGCTGACATTATTAGCCGCGAAAATGATAGGCCTCTTGAACAACGTTATTTTTCCCTTTTCCCACCGGGATCGACCATGAAGGTTGTTACCTCGGCTGCAATATTACGGAGTGGGATCGATATCACTGATCTGTATGAGTGCAAAGGATCGGCAGTTATTAACGGACAAATCATTTCAGAACAGAACGATAAGATACATGGTTGGGTTAACTATAATATGGCTTTGGCAAATTCCTGTAACACATACTTTGCGACATATGGGGTACAGGCAGGGGATAAGAATTTTTTGGCAGCAGCCAAAGGATTTGGGTTTGGGCGGAAAATCCCCTTTGAACTTAATATACCAACGAGCTCGATTACAAAAGCAACTTTCATTCCTGAGAAGTTGACGACAAATCTTTTAGCAGCCAGTACATTCGGGCAAGGAGAAGTTCTGATCACACCCTTTCATATGGCGTTAATTACGGCTGGTATCGCTAACCATGGGGTTATCATGACCCCACATCTTGTGGAACGTGTCCTCGACCCCTCACAAAATGTTGTGTTTGAACAAAAACCGCAGCCATGGTTGACCGCGCTTACTAAAGTGGAAGCTGATAAGATCACGAGCGGGATGGTAACTGCCGTGACTGATGGGACGGCTGCTCCCGGGGCAATACCTAATGTTCAGGTTGCGGCCAAAACCGGTTCGGCGGAACCGGGTGGGGATGTCCCAACGCATGGTTGGTATATTGCTTTTGCACCGGCTGAGGTGCCACGGATCGCGATAGCCGTTATTGTGGAACATGGCGGAACCGGAGGAGGGGCGGCTGCTCCGATTGTACGCCAAATCATGCAAGAAGCATTGAGCCAGAAAGTAGGTGACAAATAGTGAGTAAAATCTTTGGGGGACGATATGAGGTCTTGGAGCGAATCGGTGACGGCGGAATGGCTATTGTTTATAAGGCCAAGGATCTTCTGCTTAACCGTGTTGTGACGATAAAGGTGCTTCGGGAGCAGTTTACCACAGATGAAGACTTTATTCGCCGTTTTCGAAGGGAAGCCCAATCTGCAGCGAGTTTGTCACATCCCAACATTGTGTCAATATATGATGTGGGTAAAGAAGGGGATACTGAGTATATTGTCATGGAGTACGTGGAAGGTCGTAATCTCAAGGAAATCATCCGAGAGTATGCGCCACTGTCTACAGATCAATCGATAAACCTTGGGCGGCAAATTACCGAGGCCATCCAAAATGCCCATGAGCACCATATTATTCATAGGGATATTAAACCACACAACATTTTGGTGACGGAGGACGGACATGCCAAGGTCACGGACTTCGGGATTGCGCGGGCCGTATCTTCGGCAACAGTGACTCATACTGGAGATATCGTAGGTTCGGTTCATTACTTGTCGCCCGAACAGGCCAAAGGGCTGCAAAGCAACGAGCAATCAGACATTTACTCCTTAGGGATCGTTCTCTACGAATTGATCACGGGTAAAGTTCCGTATGATGGAGAAACCCCGATTACCATTGTGCTAAAGCATCTTCAGGAACAGCCCGTATTGCCGAGTAAGATAAATCCTCGGAT
>JBAQLX010000631.1:0-1513 GCA_049302315.1 Desulfosporosinus sp. | reverse complement strand
GGATCCAGGAAAATAGTCCCCGTTACATCGAGATTCTTCAGGACTGCTTTATCTCCCTGTACATAAATGCTATCGGTTTCTTTAGCATTTTGCAAAGTAACGTTATCCCCCGAAATTATCAGGGTATCGGCTATAGTTACCGGAGCAGTGGCATCTTCTGACCCTTCGGTTACACTGCTATCGGCATAGGTAATAAAAGTAGTCAAAGCTTGCAGACTTGGCGAAGGTACTGCTGATTCCCCACCTAAAGCAATGAGTTGATTAGGCAGTAAATTCTTTTTTACAAAGTCAGTGGTTTCCGGGGGCATGGTTTGACCGGTTAGGACTACCGGGGCCAGATTCTGGCCTGCCAATGGGGAAACAGATAAAGCATCGACCAGATGGTTATCTTCACCGCTGGCTACAAAAACCTTACCATGAACAATATCCCTCGCAAAGGTCTTCAAAATCTCTCTGTTAGTGGCATAACGATCAGAGCCACCAACCCGCGTGGGTTTAGGGAGGGCGTTTTCAACGGATTGACCGATAACAGTCTCTGAACCTAAGACATAGGTGTCGCTGATACTATCCCTAAGCGAATTGATGTAGTCAGCTGTTCCTTGCGGAAGCGAATTAACATCCGACAAAAGAATTGGGAATCCCTTAGCTGCCGCAAAGGAAGCTACCGACAAAGCATCGGCATTCTTCCAGGCTGTAGTCACCGCAATCTGGGTAAAAGGTTTTACTGAGGCAATTTCTTTGGCAATATTGACTGCCGTCGCGAACCGATCGCTCCCACCCAGCATGATAGTATTAACGCCCAGTTCCGTTAATCTATCAGTTACTGCACTTTTAATCACTGTGGAACCTGTGGTCACATAAACTGTCTTAACCCCAAGTCTCTTGATTTCCGCTTCGGCTTTAGAGTTTAAAACATTTCCCTCAGTTAAAAGAATCGGAGCATTGTGTAATTTTGCCAGGGGAGCAGCAGCCAGAGCATCGACTAAATTCTCATCCATTCCAGCTGTGAGCACTGCATAATCCGAGGTCGACTTCCAACCTTCCTGAGCTATCTGCTCTGCTGTCCCGTACCTATCATTTCCCGCCAGCCTTTGCGTTGATGGAGAGAACGTGGCCACTTTCGCCGACGCAAGAGACGTTGTCGCCAAAGCTTCTACCGGAAAATTTACGATAGGCGCCAAAGCGAACGTAGCTACAATGCATCCAGTCAGCCACTTTTGTCTGAGTTTACGCATCAAATAACCTCCTTGCCATATTTTTAGGACATCCAATTGGCATACTTTGGTTCCATTAGATACTTCATCCTAATTCTATAACAAATTCGACGTACTTATTAATTCTCCTTCTTTTCTTAAAAATAATATTCTTTGATTCATTTATTTATTTTCCTTACTCCGAAATCCAAATCCTTGAGCTTCATGATTAAAGTTTAATAAATCCACCTCCCATATTTATCAAGGTGCAGTCATTGAATGGGCTTAAAATATTTGTCTCGAAGGTTAGCGGTGTATTG
>JBAQLX010000630.1:0-6809 GCA_049302315.1 Desulfosporosinus sp. | reverse complement strand
AAAAGGAGGGGAGCGCCTTGGTGATGGAACAGGAAAAGCTGGTTCGAGCTGCATTACGCACGATTAAGGGCGTTGGAAGCCAACATTTACGTCAGCTTATTGCTTACTTCGGAAGTGCAGTTAAAGCATGGGAGGCTCCCCGGAGTAAATATCTTCAAGTCCCCAACCAGGGAAAATGGATTGGGGAAATTTTAAAGGGGAGAAACAACATTGATCCTTGGGAGATGGGAGAGTCCTTGAGCAAGCAGGGGATTTGGATGATCACACCGGATGAACCGGATTATCCCACCTTACTGGCTGAGCTGGCGGATGCTCCTCCGCTTCTCTACTATCGTGGGCATCTCCGAGGAGATTCAGAGGTGTTAGCTATAGTAGGTTCACGTCAAGCAACTGCTTATGGAAAAGCTGCTGCCCGGGTGTTGGCCCGCGACGCTGCAGCCAAAGGAATTGTCATTGCCAGCGGTCTGGCTCGGGGGATTGATACTGCTGCCCATCAAGGTGCGCTCGATAGTGGGGGCATGACTTGGGCTATTCTCGGATGCGGTCTTGACCGGATATATCCCCTGGAAAACCAGCGCCTTGCCGTAGATATTTTGGCTAAAGGCGCATTATTGAGTGAATTTACACCGGGTACTCCGCCCAATGCGGTTAATTTCCCAGCGCGAAATCGCTTAATCAGCGGGTGTTCTCGAGGGGTTCTGGTCGTGGAGGCGGCGGAAAAAAGCGGTGCTCTGATCACGGTAGATTTTGCTTTGGAACAAGGGCGGGAAGTATATGCTGTACCTGGTCCTATTTTTAGCAAGGTGAGCCGGGGGACTCATCATTTACTGCGTCAGGGAGCAAAAATAGTAGAGGGGATTGAAGATATCTGGAATGAGGTACCTGCCTGGTCGGCACGAAGTTCGATGTGCGATGCTCGAAGCACGATACCCGGGCTTGGGACTTCGAGCCTCGCGCCTCGAGCATCGAACTTCTCTTCAGGCGAAATTGATCTTGGGTCAATTCTTCAGCAGTTAAGTGACGTTCCTTTGCATATTGATCAGATTACGATTCACTCGACACTTCCTGTGAGCAGTATTTCGCTGGCCTTATTGGAACTGCAATTAAGCGGAAAAATCATACAATTACCAGGGCAACATTATGTATTAGCTCGGGAGTGCTAGACATACTATGAAAAAGGCGTTAAGATAAGGCTTAGTTTTACCAATCTTAACCTGTGTACTTAAAATAATCCGATGTGGATATAAGTGCAGTATAAGGTGGCAAAATGTTCTTATATTTTGTTTTCGGCAAGAAAACAATTCAAGTTCGAACTGCGAACCTCGAACTGCGAACATCGAGTAAGAGTTTTCTTAAAGTTTATTTGAGGTGAAATGATGTCAAAAACGCTTGTTATTGTAGAGTCCCCAGCCAAGGCAAAAGCAATCAGCAAATTTTTGGGAAGTCGTTATATGGTCAAAGCCTCAATGGGACATTTGCGAGACTTACCCAAGAGTCAATTAGGTGTGGATTTCGAACACGACTTCGAACCCAAATATATTGCGATTCGTGGGCGGGGAGATTTGATTAAGGCTTTACGTCTGGCAGCAAAAGGGGCGGATAAAGTGTTATTGGCTTCTGACCCTGACCGTGAGGGGGAAGCGATTGCCTGGCATCTTTCTCATTTACTAGGTCTTGATCTGAACAAAAAAAGTCGCATCGAATTTCATGAAATTACCAAAACTGCTATCCAGACTGCACTTAAGCATCCGCGTCGGATTGATCTGAATCGGGTGGATGCCCAGCAAGCCCGCCGGGTATTGGATCGTTTGGTCGGTTATCAGTTAAGCCCTTTGCTTTGGCGGAAAATCAGGAAAGGCTTAAGTGCAGGTCGAGTTCAATCCGTGGCCGTACGGTTAGTTGAGGACCGGGAAGAGCAGATTAGGGCTTTTATTGCGGATGAGTATTGGAGTCTAACGGCTGACCTGCAATTTGCCGGGGGAAAGTTCCCGGCAAAGCTTTTAAAAAAATCCGGGCAAAAGGTCGCAATTGCCTCTCGGGCAGAAATGGAAGTCGTCCTGGACGATTTAAGGGGGAAAGATTTTCAAGTATCTGATGTTCGTACGAAGGAAAAGAAAAATCTTCCTGCTCCTCCCTTTACTACGAGCAGTTTGCAGCAAGAAGCCCATCGCAAAATGGGTTTTTCGCCGAAGCGTACCATGATGTTAGCTCAGCAATTGTATGAGGGTCTTGACCTAGGTAAAGAAGGAACCGTAGGTTTAATTACGTACATGCGGACAGATTCTGTAAAGATCGCCGAAACTGCCCAAGCAGAGGCGAAGGAATGGATTTTGGCACACTATGGGGACGATTACTATCCCCCTGAACCACGCCGGTTCACCAATAAAGGCCGGGCTCAGGAAGCGCATGAAGCGATCCGTCCGACGGTTGCTTTGCGGACTCCCGATTTACTGAAGGGGATTTTATCACGAGATCAGCTGCGGTTATACCGTTTGGTATGGGAGCGCTTTATTGCCAGTCAGATGAGTGTGGCAATCATGGATACTTTGACGGTCGAGGCGCTTGGGGGGGATTATTTATTTCGAGCGAATGCGTCAACAGTTCGTTTTCCTGGATTTTTAGCTGTCTATGAAGAAGGCAAAGATGAAGATGAATTAGTCGATGAAGAACAAAGCTCATTGACGCTTTCAGTCTCCCCTGGAGAAAAACTAAAACTTGTTAAACTCCAGGACAAACAACATTTTACCGAACCGCCGCCGCGCTTTACAGAGGCCTCTCTCGTTCGCAAGCTGGAAGAGGAAGGTATTGGGAGACCAAGTACATACGCACCAACTATTGAAACAATTCAAACCCGGGGGTATGTTGTTAAAGAGGAAAAACAACTCCTTCCTACAGAACTTGGAGAGATCGTGATCACCTTACTTAAAGAATATTTCCCGGATATTTTGAATTTGGAATTTACAGCTAATTTGGAGGAGAAGCTCGATTTGGTTGAAGAAGGAAGGGCTCTATGGAAGTCGGTGGTTGAAGACTATTATAGGCCATTCTCCGTGACTTTGGCTCAGGCTGAAGAGAAGATTGGAAAAGTCAAAATAGAGGATCAAGTTTCCGAAGAACTTTGTGATCTATGTGGGCGAAATATGGTGATTAAGATGGGGCGCTATGGTAAATTTCTGGCTTGTCCAGGTTTTCCGGAGTGTCGAAATACTAAACCACTTTTTGAAGAAGTGGGCGTTAATTGTCCGAGATGTTCCAAACCCCTCGTTGCTCGACGCTCAAAAAAAGGTCGGAAGTTTTATGGCTGTAGCGGCTATCCAGACTGTGATTTTGTGTCATGGGAAATGCCTGCCCCGGAACCTTGCCCGGAGTGTCGCCAAATAATGGTGATTAAATCCTCAAAACGACAAAAGAAACAGGTGTGCACGAATCAGGAATGCCGTTATACTATAGCGATGGAAGAAAGCTGAATTTCGGCTAAACAGAGCTATCGGGATAAGGAGAGAATAGATACATGCAGCAACCAATAACTGTTATCGGAGCAGGTCTCGCAGGTTCCGAGGCTGCTTGGCAACTAGCTGAACGCGGCGTGATGGTTGATTTATATGAAATGCGTCCGACTAAATATACCCCGGCGCATCATACCGACCGCTTTGCCGAACTAGTTTGCAGCAACTCGCTTCGGGGGGCTGGTTTAGAAAATGCGGTGGGCTTATTAAAAGAAGAAATGCGCCGCTTAGGGTCCCTGATCATGAGCGCTGCTGATCATAACACGGTTCCCGCCGGCGGCGCTTTAGCAGTAGATCGGGAACTTTTTTCGAATGAGGTTACCAAAAGGTTGCAAGAACATCCCTATGTATGGATTCATCGGGAAGAAGTACATAGGATCCCGCAGATGGGAATCACCATTGTCGCTAGCGGACCATTGACTTCCGATGATTTAGCGGAAGATATCTTAAGATTAACCGGAGAAGAAGCGCTTTCCTTTTACGACGCGGCGGCCCCGATCGTTACGCTGGAATCCATAGATTTAAGTAAGGCCTTTTGGGCTTCGCGTTATGATAAGGGAGAAGCGGACTATTTGAACTGTCCGATGACCAGGGAAGAGTACGACTTGTTTTCCAAGGCCTTAGTTCAGGCGGAGATAGCAGAAATCCAAGGATTTGAACAAGGAAAAGTTTTCGAAGGCTGTCTGCCTGTCGAAGTTATGGCCAAGCGTGGCCTCCAGACTCTGACGTTTGGTCCATTAAAGCCTGTTGGCTTGCAGGATCCAGGAACTGGGATCAAGCCCTATGCCGTTGTACAGCTTCGTAAAGAAAATCAGGCAGGTACACTCTTTAATTTGGTGGGTTTTCAAACACACTTAAAATGGGGGGAACAAAAACGAGTTTTTTCGTTAATTCCCGGTTTAGAAAATGCTGAATTTGTGCGTTATGGTGTGATGCACCGCAATACGTTTCTTAATGCCCCTAAAGTCCTCAAAGCGGATTTCAGTTTAAAGATTAAACCGGAGTTCTTCTTTGCCGGTCAAATGACAGGGGTCGAAGGATATGTTGAATCTGCTGCCAGCGGGCTTCTGGCAGGCCTTAATGCTTGGCGGCGCCTAAGCCGGATGTCACCGCTTGTCTTCCCCTCAGTAACGACCTTAGGCGGACTGGCACGTCATTTAGAAGGGTCGCCCAGTGAAAACTTTCAACCGATGAATATTAACTTCGGGTTGCTTCCGCCCTTGGCGGAGCGAATCAGGAATAAGCGCGAAAAAAACGCCAGGATTTCTGCACGGGCCTTGGAGTCCTTAAGTGAGTTTTGTGCGTGGGAGGCTTTGGGGAGGTAAGCGCTTATTGAAAATAGATGAGGCGTTAAGCTTATTTGCGGGTCATCAATATTCTCAAAACCGATCAGTTCTCACGGTCGCTGCTTATCAAACTGATCTGGTTCAGTTTTTCAGATTTGCGGCCCACGAACAGGGTCTGGAATCTGAAAATCTCACGCTGGATCTGATCGATGTCTATATTGTGCGTGGTTTTCTGGGAGTTTTGGCGGAATACGGCTTGACGAGAAAAAGTATGGCTCGTAAGCTTGCCGCTCTAAGGTCGTTTTTCAAGTTCTTATGCCGTAAGGAAATACTCCGGATAAATCCCGTCCAGCGGGTAGCGAGTCCGAAACTTGGACGAAAACTTCCGAATTTTCTATATTTAGATCAGGTTGAGATGCTGTTAAAGGCCCCGGATTGTACAAATCTACTGGGCGCTCGCGATCAAGTAATTATCGAGTTGCTTTATGGGTCTGGGCTTAGGGTCAGTGAACTGGTTGGTTTAGACCGGGAGAATCTGGATTTAGAGATCGGATTGATTCGAGTTCACGGGAAGGGGGGCAAGGAGCGGGTGGTTCCTGTCACAAACCATGCGATCCAGGCCATCGAAAGGTATCTCGGGATGAGGAAGGATCCCTTTAAAATTCTTTTGCTCAATTACCAGGGGACGCGCTTATCAGCCAGGTCTGTCCGACGGATTTTGAACAAACTGGTCGTCAGGATTAGTCTGGAACAACATGTGAATCCACATATGCTCCGGCATTCTTTTGCGACGCATATGTTGGATGGCGGAGCGGATTTAAGAAGTGTTCAAGAGTTGCTGGGACATACCAAGCTTTCATCAACCCAAATATATACGCATCTAACCCGGGAACGGCTTAAAAAAGTCTATGCTCAGGCGCATCCCCGAGCGAAAGAAATCCATAGGCCAGTAATAGAGTGAATATTCATAAATAGTTGCAAATTGCCTACAATTTACTTGACACTCTAAAAATGCCCTAGTAAACTTTATTGAAAGGGGTGTTAGTTATGTTTCATGCAACGACCATTGTCGCAGTGAAGAAAGGGGAACACGTAGCCATAGCGGGTGACGGCCAAGTAACCTTTGGGCAGGCAACCGTGATGAAACATAAAGCCCGGAAAGTGCGGCGTTTGTTTAATGGAAAAGTGATTGCAGGGTTTGCGGGATCCGTAGCGGATGCCTTTACACTTTTTGATAAGTTTGAACAAAAACTCGAAGAGTATCATGGGAATCTTCAGCGTGCGGCTGTAGAGCTGGCGAAGGAATGGCGAACAGACAAAATGCTGCGTAACCTTGAAGCGCTGCTTATAGTGGCGGATACCCAAAATCTCTTGATTGTATCCGGTTCGGGTGAAGTGATTGAACCGGATGATGGAATCGCCGCCATTGGCTCAGGCGGAAACTATGCTCTAGCCTCCGCTCGCGCTTTGGTGAAACATACCGATTTACCGACGAAGGAGATCGTACGAGAGGCGATGCTTATAGCTGCGTCAATTTGTGTTTATACTAATGAACAAATAAATGTGGAAGAGTTATAGGGGGTGAGACTATGGACAACTTGACACCTCGAGAAATTGTCCGTGAATTAGACAGGTTTATCGTCGGACAAGATGCGGCCAAACGAGCTGTTGCGGTTGCTTTGCGTAATCGTTACCGTCGTTCTTGTTTGTCAGAGCAATTGCAAGAAGAAATTATACCCAAAAATATTTTGATGATTGGTCCGACAGGCGTTGGCAAGACGGAGATTGCCCGGCGGTTATCAAAGCTTGTTCACGCCCCATTTATTAAGATTGAAGCCACGAAATTTACGGAAGTTGGGTATGTAGGCCGGGATGTGGAAGCCATTATTCGTGACTTAGTCGAGATAGCTTTACGGATGGTGAAGGTGGAGCGCGCCGATAAGGTGCAAGTCCAGGCAGCAATCAAGGCCGAGAAACGCTTGATCGAGCTGTTAGTTCCGGAAAAACGCTCAGAGAG
>JBAQLX010000629.1:0-2311 GCA_049302315.1 Desulfosporosinus sp. | reverse complement strand
TCCTGAATGTTTGCCAGTCTGCTGCCCCGGGGGAGTCCTGACAAATTTGCGATCAGATACTGGCCGGTGGGAACACTGTTCGTAACCGCAAATGACTCATTCCAACCTACAACCGGAACAGTAGTTGCCGCCTGGTTAAGCGAAAGTAAGCCGGAATCCGTAAGCGCAACTTTGCTTGAACTTGAGTTTTGCTCAATTACCTGATTCGCTAAATGTTTCCGAGGGTAGTTGTCCAAGCCGGAAATAGAAGTAACCAGTTTTTGAAGTTTATCAGGCAGTCTGACCGGAGTTTTGTTGGCATAAAAAGTTGCGTCTCCCTTCTGGAACAACGCTAATTCAGTGTGCATGAGCTTCTCGATCTTTTCCACATCCCCGGAAATTGTCAAACCCGTACCGTTCGAGTTTAGGCTATCCAGAGTTAAACCACCCCTTATTAAATAATTAAGCAGAGGTTGAATTTCCAGAGAACTGTAGCTGAAATTCTGCCAGATTAATTCCGGTTTTAGATGCCTGCGGAAGTGGGGGGAATTGAAATCATAAACCTCCCGGGCATAACGCTGCAATCCTTCGGAATCTTTCGGGCGCAGATAAATAAACAGATTAAGCTTCTGGCTTGGCGAAAGGGCTAACAACTCTACGGCATCCTGAATGATCACCGGCGAGCCTTGAACCTGCGCGAAATCAGGCGTAATTCCTAATGATGATGTCAATTCAGCGGCAAACATGACTCTGGGCATAAACATGTTTTGCAGCAGAAGAAACAGTATGGAATAAATAAGGTATTTATTAATTCGTCTCATAATCTCTCCCATTATGTTGTTTCCTTTAATATCGAACATTTTTCTCCAAGTGCACAGGTGATAGTGAAGTGAAGTGAATTAATTCGGAGCACAATATTCTTATAGATAATTCTAGCCATAAATCAAAACTCCTCCTGATTAGAAAAAACCCTTCATCGGCATTTAATCCAACGAAGGGTTTTTCCTTAATATCGATCAGAGACTTCCCACTGAGGGCTTAGGGATTGTTTACAGTCAATAGCAATGTGATACTTTTGGCATAACCGCTGACCGAACCACTGATTGTATTCTGCCCTGAAGATGCTGTAGGTGGGTTTGGGTTGCTCCAAGTGATACTCCTAGCCTCTGTCGTCCCGTCACTCAGCTTTACCGTTGCAGATGAAGGCAAGGTCAAACTAGTTCCCATATCTACAGACTTGGTAAAGGTTGTTCCGCTAGTTCGCACTAACCCGTCAATACCGATTACGGTGGAGACACTTAGTTGGAAAGTATCATCCCGCATCTTGGTCAGATATTGCAGTAGGGTAACCACATCCCCTATACCAGGAACTGCCCGATTGTCATTAGTAGGTACGATCGAAGCCATATTAATAACGTTGACTTGTCCGGATTCCCTCCCAGCCGGACGTTGGTCTGCAAGATACTGCAAACCACCGATCGCATCAGCCACTTTGGGTAAACTCGATCCTGAGGTATAGTTTTGGGCTTGACTAGGATTGATAATTTTACCCCTGTTCAAGGAAAACGACGCATTCGATATTGTTAGCTCTTCCGGATCGTTATTTACAGCATCAGGGATAATTGAAAGATCATCAAAGCTGGCATAAACATACTGCGAAACACCGGCGGAACCGGTAATAACCAGCGGGACAAAGAACAAACGGCTATAATCGGTAGTTCCAAAGGGAGAGGCATCTGTTATGGTAAGTGTGCCAGAGTCTGAGTCGTTATAGTAATTAAACATACTATAGACGAACGAGGATACAACAATAGGATCGCCGGTTCTAACAGATTCAGAAGGATAATGCAAGGTAATCTGATATCCGGCTAACTTAGCATCAGGCAATACTTTGCCGGATTGATCACAATAATTTTCCTTTTCGCAAATATCCTTAAGACCCACATAGATTCCGGCTTCGCCACTTGAATTCTCAGCAAGTGAAATTACCGGAGCTGCGGAATAAAGTGTAGGATTAACATAAAGATTGAAATCCCTGGTATCTGATTCTTTGGGATAGGCTGCATCAGTTACTGTGACTTGGAAAGGAACATTTCCTACCGCATAAGAGGATGGTTTCCCGCGAAGGATACCCGTCTGAGAATCCAAGGTTAGCCATGACGGCAGACCCGTTGCACTCCAGGTATAGGGAGTCGTACCTTGCCGGGCCAGCAACTGATATTCATAGGGCTTGCCAACCTGGGCGTCCGGCAGGCAAGTAGGTTCCAGGTAGAAATGATAGGGGGAAGAACCATCGACGTAAATAGTAAATTTACGTTCTATTGAAGAATAA
>JBAQLX010000628.1:0-5837 GCA_049302315.1 Desulfosporosinus sp. | reverse complement strand
GTGGACGGACATTGTGATAGTTTAATTAATTTTGTAAATAACGCCAGGACACTTAAGGATCCATCAGCAGGAGGGCATTGGGATATCCAAAGAGCCAGGCGTGCCGGAGTAGCTCTTCAATTTTTAGCCGCCTTTATTGAAACGAAGTTTAAACCGCATCGGTCTTTGCAGCGCGGGTTACAACTAATAGAAGGAGCACATCGATTTATTGCGGATAATTCGGACCAAGTTGGCCTCGTTCAGGGAAAAATTGACCTTGAGCAGATACCTGACCCTACTCGTCTAGGCATCCTGCTGAGCGTAGAGGGCGGAGAAATTCTGGGAGAAGATCTCTTTATGCTGGATATTATTTTCAAGCTTGGGGTTAGAGCCTTGGGTTTAACCTGGAATCAACGTAATGCTTTGGCTGCCGGTGTTGGGGAAGCGGATACTCAGCTTAAATTATCGAATTTGGGTCAGGAAGTTGTGCGGCGCATGAATAAACTTGGGATGATCGTCGATGTTTCCCACCTTAACGAAGCGGGATTTTGGCATGTCTTGGAGGTTTCCAAGGATCCCATTGCAGCAACGCACTCCTGTGCAAAAGCTCTTTGTGCTCATCCTCGAAATCTAACAGATCAACAACTCCGTGCTTTGGGAAGACATAAAGGTGTAGTTGGGGTGAACTTCAATCCCCATTTTTTAAAAGAGACGGGCGTAGCGACTCGAGACGATGTGGTGCGCCATATTTGCCATATTGCGGAGGTCGCTGGGGTAGAAACGGTCGGATTAGGCTCGGATTTTGACGGAATCGAGGAAACGCCGGAAGGACTTGGGCATGTTGGGGATTATTCCTATCTGCGGGACGATTTAATAAAAACAGGTTTTTCCACCCGTGAAGTTGAGCAGATTATGGGTGGCAATTTTATGCGTCTTTTGTCGGACGTGTTAAAATAAGAGATAAGGCAAATAACCGTGGAAAAGGGGTTAGAGTGTGGATTCGGCATTTGACCTATATGAAGCAGATTTGCATTGCCATACGACAGCGTCTGATGGATTATTATCACCAACCGAACTTGTTCAATTAGCGGCGCAGTTGGGTTTAAAAGGGATAGGCATTACAGACCATGATACAATACAGGGGTGGCAAGAGGCTGAGGAAGCCGGCGCAAATTATCAAATACGGATCCTCAAAGGGATAGAGTTGAACACAAATTGGTATGGTAAAGAGGTTCACATCCTGGGCTACGAGGCGGATAGTTCATCTAATTACTTAACCGATAAACTGAGAGATTTGCGTAATGCGCGTAAACAACGCATGCTGAAAATTATAGACCGCTTAAAGGACCTGGGGATAAATATAACGTTTGATGAAGTTCAGCAGTTTGCCCAAGGAGAATCCATTGGACGTCCGCATGTTGCCCAAGCGCTCATCGCGCGGGGGTATGTAAGGGACGTAAAAGAAGGGTTTGATCGTTACATTGGGATAGGGGCTCCGGCTTATATTCCGAGCTATAAACTGACTTCGGAAGAGGGAATTCACTTAATACGGGAAGCGCATGGCGTTGCGGTTCTTGCCCATCCAGGAGTGCATCGCTTAGAAGAAGGGATTCCAGACTGGGTAAAAGCAGGTCTACAAGGGATCGAAGTAAGACACTCTCAACACAACCCGGACGATGAAAAAAGATATCTTGAGATCGCGCAGGAGTATCGTTTACTCACAACGGGAGGATCTGACTTTCATGGGGAAGCATGTAAACCTGGCGTGAATCTCGGGGGTTGGGGCGTGTCACTCGATGTGCTCCAGCGAATTCTCGATTTAGCACATGATCGGCGTATGAAGGCTTGGCGCTAGCTTAGTTTTCTTTTTCAGGTTTATAATTAACGCTCCTCGCATAGAATACTGGGGTAGATAGAGTCGGGGGGCGTAAAATATGGATCCTATAGACGAACTGGAACTACTCAGGGCGCGTGTTGGTGAACTGGAGCAGCGTGTTGAACATTTAAGAGTAAGTCGGCGAGTACTTATGAACCTGTTAGAAAAAGTGGAACGTGAAAAGGTGGCTTTAGTCCGCCACCTTGAAAAGGAAAACGTGCGCTTACAACGAGATAATAAGCGATTTGCCAAATGGATTTTTTCAAAAAACAGGGAAATAGTGGAACTCCAGGAAAAGATGGAATCATTCCCATAAAAAACATGAGTCTACCGACTGGTGACTCATGTTTTTTGTACTAGTCTGAAAGTAAAAGCTTATGTTTGATATACTTAGGAATTAATGCGTATTATCTGAACTTTCCAAGATTCGACCTAACTCTGTTTTAGGATTATGATGTTCGTAGATCAGAAGACAGATCACGGAATTTAATCCCGCTCCCCGGGCTAAATTACTGCCCCAAATGGCATGCTGTGAAGCGGTCTTTAAGGGTGTCGCAAAAACAGTGTGACTTCTTTCAAGGCGAGACCAGATGGATGGGGGCATTTTCTGCATTAGAACAATAAATACGCGATGCCAGAGGCGGTTACAGACCCTGGATTTGCCACAATCATGGAGGAGTGCAGCAGCGAGAAGGTTTTGATAGTTCGAGATAGATAAAGTATTTCTTTCTTTCATGATATTTTGAGCCACATCCAGAGCATGGCGCTGTTCTGACCGTGACTGCTTCAGAAAGAGTGAACCGGCCTTAGGTGGTAAGTTATCCAGTGCCCATGTGATTTCTGAAGAATCTATATCGAAAAAAATCGTTTTCATGAATTGATGAACACGATAAAACATATTTTGCCTCCTCCTGACCCCATCATAATGAACCAATTCCTATTTTACAAGTGGGATTTTACAGGATGCATTGATGATGCACAAGACGAAACAAATTCTGTTAATTATTGAATATATCTGTTATACTAAATGGAAAACTATTGGGAAGGGAGCTAATCATGCATTCCAATCGTATTATCAAAGAAACAGCGCTTACCTTTGATGATGTGCTCATTGTTCCTGCCAAATCCGAAGTTCTACCTCACAATGTTGATGTCAGCACATATTTGACGAAAAGGATTAAACTTAATATTCCGCTAATGAGCGCCGGCATGGATACAGTCACGGATTCCCGGATGGCTATTTCCGTCGCGAGAGAAGGCGGAATAGGGATTATTCATAAAAATATGAGCATTAAACAGCAAGCTTTAGAAGTGGATAAGGTAAAACGATCCGAACATGGTGTTATCACCGATCCTATTTTCTTGCATCCGGACGACAGTGTTCAGCACGCTTTAGAGCTCATGAAACGCTACCGAATTTCCGGAGTTCCCATAACTGTCGAAGGAAAACTGGTCGGGATATTAACCAATCGGGATCTGCGCTTTGAGAGTAATTATGATCGGATGATCAGTGAGGTTATGACCAAGACTGGTTTAGTGACAGCCCCTGTGGGTACGACGCTTGAAGAAGCTCAAAAAATATTAGGTCATTATAAGATCGAAAAGCTGCCCCTCGTTGATGCAGAGGGGATGCTTTATGGACTTATTACAATTAAAGATATTGAAAAAACCCGGCAATATCCAAATTCTGCCAAAGACGAAAGCGGTCGGTTACGGGTGGGTGCCGCCATCGGGGTCACTCCTGATACTTTGCTGCGTACTGAGGCCTTGGTTAAGGCCCGTGTTGATGTGCTTGTCCTGGATACGGCGCATGGACACTCTAAAGGGGTTATTGAAATGGTGAGGATCATCAAGAACCATTTTCCTGAAACACAGCTTATTGCCGGCAACGTGGCAACTGCGGAAGCAACGCATGATCTGATCGAGGCAGGGGCGGATGCCATCAAAGTCGGGATTGGACCGGGATCCATTTGTACGACGCGTGTGGTCGCAGGTATCGGGGTTCCTCAAATTACAGCGGTTATGATATGTGCGGAAGAAGCGGACAAATCCGGCATTCCGATTATTGCCGACGGAGGAATTAAGTTTTCTGGGGACATCGTCAAGGCTTTGGCAGCCGGCGCTCAAACCGTGATGATCGGCAGTCTTTTCGCCGGGACAGAAGAGAGCCCGGGTGAATTGGAAATTTATCAGGGACGAAGTTTTAAAGTGTACCGGGGGATGGGTTCCATTGGCGCTATGAAAGAAGGAAGTCGCGATCGCTATTTCCAGGAATATGATCAAAAGCTTGTTCCCGAGGGCGTTGAAGGACGCGTTCCGTTTAAGGGACTCGTTTCGGAAACCATCTATCAAATGATCGGCGGACTGCGCGCGGGGATGGGGTATTCGGGAACGGCAAACATTGAGGAATTAAGAACACAAACCCGTTTCATGCGCATGACCGCTGCGGGACTGCGCGAAAGTCACCCTCACGATGTGACGATCACCAAGGAAGCGCCAAATTACAGCTAACAAATGTCTGTTGGGAGAAAACAGGCAACTTTGGCCTTTTTGCAGGGTATCGTTTTATAATTGGGTTCACTGTTATAGGCTTAGCTTTAGCTGGACATTAAAGTGTTTACCTAAAACTAGTCAGAAAGTATAAACTGACGGCTATATCCCTCCGTTGTTCAAAAAGAGTAACAACGGAGGGATTTTTGATGCAAAAAAGAAGCACGCCAAGAAGTTCGGGGACAATGGATGGGTCAGCAATTTTATGGAACTTAAGACTTTGAGTTTTTTTAAAAAGTGTCATGATATCTCCTCTTAGCGCGTAAACATGCTTATGGAGAAAAGCTAAGGGGGGTTCATTGTGAGGATCACTTGGAACATGATCTGGGAAGCTCATCCTGACATATTTATTGCCAGGAACTGGCTGGAATACCCAGAGGACAAAAAAAAGGAAACCCGCCTCCCCCCACAGTTTGCCTATTTTATGGGCGGCGAGACGACTTTGCGAGTCGGTATCATTGCCAGCTCTTCTATTATGCGCGAAGAGGAATTCCTGCTAGCCGGTGTATTATGGGGGAATCGACTTAGTAATGGCGCTAAGACCGTGATTTATTTTGTGGCGCCTAACTTTTCGGCGGCTTTTATAAATGGAGTTTCTAAAATAGGGGAAAATATCTCTGCCAGGGCAGTTTATTGGCGTGAAAATCTTACGCCGAGTTTATACCTTATTCCCGAAGAAAGGCAAAGCAGCTTGGCACGTTACGTTCTTGGGGAAGAACGTCCGGATTTGAAACGCTGGGGACAAAGTTTGAATCCAGTTGCGCAGCAACAACTTGGGATTGTGAACACGTTCTTTGATAGTTTGTCCTGCCGACGCGTTCGCAAAGATATAAAACTTCAGTACATTGCTTTCCTTTGGGGAAATTATGAGATTGCCGAAGTGCGTCGTAAGGGAAAGAAATTTGAACTGAACAGCAAAGTTAAGTGGCTTAAGAATAACGAACAAATCTTGAAGTGGCAAAAACAGGGGTGGGTAGATGCTTCAGGCTCACTTAATACGGAATTTTGTACGGTCATTCTGAAGATTCTTGAATACCTTGAATCCCTTGAGAAAGAGGGCAAACTGCGCACTCAAGATCTCCTTGCCTTGTTGCTTCATCAGGGAGACGGAGTTTTAAAATCGCTCTGGGGGAGGCCTTGGCCCTGGCCCTGGCTTCCTAAAGAACGTAGCGAAAATTCAGTGCTTGAATTGAAGGAATGGTATTTCTTTCATGGCGATGGACAATTAAGGGTCATATGCCCGATATTCGAAAAGCCGCTATTAAAAGCATCCCAAAGTATCCTGTTGGCAGGTGTTTTAGAAAAGAGCAGCCTTTTAGTCTGTGCAAAAGATGAACAAGGGAATTCATTAGTGTGGGATGGCCGAGTACATTGGCTTACGACACTTGGTATGGAAGAAGACCTTCAGCGTTGGCATTGTTGGTTAAATGAT
>JBAQLX010000627.1:0-8913 GCA_049302315.1 Desulfosporosinus sp. | reverse complement strand
GTATACATATCTTCAGCCATTTCCTTTGATTTGATGAACATAGTTCCTGCAATGCCTGAAAGTGAAGCATATTTGTTTTTATTTTTTCCAACAGACCTTAACTTTAGGGCATACATCATATTCAGTGTAAAATCACCCAGCATAACAATATATTTAATCGTGATATCAAGCACAAGAATAAACATATCCGGAACAAAAAATCTTTTTAAGGCGCTTGTAATATAACTCCATCTTGTTGAATGAGAAAGGATGTTTACCGCTGTGATTGTTGCTAAAACCTTTGCAGTTATCATAACACAGCTGTAGCTATTACCCCAAAAGGCAGCCGGCAATAGAACAACAAACGTGAAGAGAGCCATAATAAAACTGACTCTTAGTATTTTCACAATCTCCTTTGCTTCCATAGCGCTTAATGTTCCAAGCAAATATACATTTATAATAACTACAAATGTTAAACTTCTCGACATGGAAAGAAGTACCACAAGCATGAAAGTAAATGCAACCTTTAAAGTTGCATTTACTTGAAATTTTCCCATTTTACCTGAATCTTGTGTCTTTATCCTCGAAAGTACGCTTAATAAAGACAGGATACCTTTATTGACAAAAGTATCCTTGTCCGATTGAGGAGTATAATTCTCATCTTGTAACAACCATTCTGGCATAGCTAACAGTTTTTCCCTATAATTATCCAAGATTACTTCCAACCTTTTCTTTCTTCCAACTGCCCATGATTTTAAAGACTATTATTAATATTGCAACCCCAGCTACTGCCGACAATATATACCCAGCAATTTCAGACAATCCTGTTACGGAATAATCAGGCATCATAGACTCAAAGCTGAATCCGTCAGTCATTCCTTGAGGTACATAGCCAAGTGCATTGCCGCCAGATACAACATCCTGTATTTCATCTGCCCCCCATTCACCCCAAGCCGTACCAGTTGCCAGAAGTCCTAATGGCGTCAGGCAAATAAGAGCTACAATCAAGCCATAGATGGCTTTGGCCTTTTGTTTTGCACCTTCGTATATTGTGCCTGGTGAAGTCTTTTTAATAAATGCAAAGATAGCAACTGTAAATATCACTTCTACGACACCCGCAACAAGTAGATGCGGAATAATCATTGCCGGTATAGACACCGACAGCGGATATGGGCAATACAGTGGCAGACCTGCTGCGTTCTTAAATAGCAACGGCTGTATACCAAATTCTATTGCTGCACATAATGCCGCGATATTAATGCCTATGTATGAGCCTAAGGCTATTCCAAAATATTCTCCTTTTTCCGTTTTAACTCTATCCATAATAAACTTGTAAATAAAATATCCAAGGAAAGGTAATATAAATGCCATATTAAAGCAATTTGCCCCAAATGCCAATATACCGCCGTCACCAAATAACAGGGCCTGGATCAGCAGAGCTACCGTGACAGAAATACAGGCCGCATAAGGCCCTATCAGAATAGCAAGCAAGGTTCCTCCGACAGCGTGACCAGTTGTTCCTCCTGGTAAAGGAACATTAAGCATCATTAACAAAAACGAAAAGGAAGCGCCAATACCGAGTAGGGGGATTTTAACCTTTGTGAGTTCATCTTTAACCTTTTTTACTGCTACAGACCATACAGGCACCATTGCAGCACCCAAAACCGCACAGGTTGACGGACTTAAATAATTATCTGGAATATGCATCTTCAGACCATCCTTTCGTAAACAAGTTCTAGCCGCAGTCACGATGAATGGATTCATAAATTGAGCAGAAATCAAAAAATGGCAGTTTCAAGTTATGACATCGTCAGTTTCTATCTCAAATCATTATAGTATCTTGGGGATATGGCACAAGCCACCATAGGGGATATAAAATGCGCATTTTTTAATTCCTTAAAAAATGCGCATTTTTACTGCTATTTCAGGTAAAAATAAAAACAAGTAGTTCCTTGTTTTTCAAACTTATATCCCCCGGATAGGGATATAAGTTTGAAGATTGCTATTTTCCCTTATAAGACACTTATCGTCTATTTAATAAAACTGTCTATAGCTTTAGTCAGGTTTTTAATTGCAGTTTCATCACCCGATTCAACTGCATCCACAATGCAATGTTCCATATGGTCCTTTAAGATTACCTTGCCGGTGTTATTAAGAGCTGCTATAACAGCTGACAACTGAATCAAAACCTCACTACAGTCTTTTCCATCTTCTACCATCCTCTTAACTGATTCCAGATGCCCACTTGCACGAGATAGGCGGTTCAATACTTGTTTGGTATTCTGATGACGATGTTTATGTTCATGTCCTTCGTTATGGTTATGTGAATATTCTGTGCCATCAGGTGCCTTATGTGTATGGACTATTTGTCCTTTCTTTTCCATAATTTACCTTTCTCCTCTACTTGCCCAATTTCGCAACTTTAAATGTAGACACCATTAAAAAGGCTAAAAATACCATACTTACAGGATAAATATACCAGGGCAACATAGTGCGAAAGAACACTAATAGGGCTAATAAGCCACCAGCGAAGGTAATGGGGACGCCTACAAAATGAGTTGTAATATTGAGCATATTAAAACGCGCCAAACGGACTGCTCCGCATAAGGCAAAAATTGCAGCGATACTTAGCCCAATATACCTTACATACCCAGGTTGTAGAGGGTGCAAGATTGCCTGGTAAGTAAGAATTGCAGGCGCCACACCAAAAGAAACCACGTCACTCAAAGAATCGAGTTCTTTTCCGAAATTCGAGCTCACGGAAAGCCGGCGTGCCACCTTTCCGTCCAAACTGTCCATTAGAACAGAAACCAGGATCATCGCTGCCGCTATTGTATACTCCTCTTCATTAACCAAAATCAGGGCAAGAAAACCAAACAACAAATTAGCCAAGGTAAAGATGCTCGGGATCATACAAGCGGTAATCGGATTTCCCTTCATTCGACACTCACTCTCCCTATTACACTTACTCCGCCACGCACCTTATCTCCAGGACTAACCATTATGGCAACATTTGTGGGTACAAAAATCTCTGAACATGAACCAAATTTGATCATACCATACCTTTCTCCCTGGACTACTTTGTCTCCCTTATTAACCCAACACACAATCCGACGCGCAATAAATCCAGTCACCTGAGTCACCAAAATTTGCAAGTGATTATTTTGGATTCCCACATAGTTTTTCTCATTCAGCTCAGACGCGTGGCTTTTAAAGGCGGGGATCATCTGTCCCCGTCGGTAGGCACGAAAGACTACCTCGCCTGCCATTGGGCTGCGATTGACATGAACGTTAAATATACTTAGGAAAATACGGACACGTATGCTTTCACGCTCAAGAAACTGGTCCTCAAAGACCCTTTCCACATCCATGACTACGCCGTCCGCCGGGGAAACTAACATTAATTCATCCTTTGAAATATCTCTTTCGGGGTTACGAAAAAAATATAAAATAAATAAGAACAGGATACCCGGTAAAATAACAAGCCCCGGCCAAACCCAATAGGCTAAAACAATTAGAAATGCTAATATCGACAAATAACACCAAGCATCACGAGAAATGGGATATTGTTTCACCGAAAAGTTGACCTCCTCCTCTCGATTTTCTCCAGTCTATCATTTTTATGACGATTAGAAAAGCTCCTGGTCTAATTCCAGAGTCCTCCACTCTTCGATTTTGCGAAGAATTAGTGAACTTTCACCTCGAATATGGGTCCGAATTGGTAAATCTGATGGGCTTCATCAATCACTAAATGATGATATTCCGGCAACACATTATAGTCTGTCTTAAGATCCGAGAATAGAAGCGCGTGATTCACTAGTGACGTACTCCCGCCTCTTCTGCTTTTTTACGGGCCCGGAGAAAAAAACAAATCCCTGCCTTCGAACATTTTCCAGGAATACACGTTTCATTATCCGCATTTAAACTAGGCCAAATTTGGATGAGTCCGGGAACTTTCGAGAGTTCTTGCCGATCCCCTGTTAGGGTTTCTCTGATCCAGACAAGGATACTTAATAGGGCGAGCCTTTGTTCTCTGGAAATTTCTCGTGGATTAGCCAGGCACCCTTGCAATCTCTTCAAACAGCAATAATTACCTTTCCCTTTCAATACGGAAACTTTAAAGTCAAATGGTAATATAGTATCCAGGATTGGGATATCTTTTTTTTGAAGTTGTTCCTGAAGAGGAATGGTATGTGTCGCTACCACGACCTTTTGACCTGTCTTTTTTGCCGACCATAAACACGGAATTAGATAGGCAAACGACTTTCCCGTCCCAGTTCCAGCCTCAACAACGACATGTTGAGAGGAAGTAAGACCTTCTGCTATAAGTTTTGCCATTTTGACCTGCCCCGGTCTGCTCTCGTAGCCGATTAGATTTCGCTCCAGGATTCCACCCGGTGAAAAATTATCTGCAATCCAGTCGATTGAGACAGGAATATTAGTCGTCGGAGTTTTTTCACTTGAAAATATCCCTTCGGAAATGGGGGCGAGAACAAAATCTGTCCGAATCTGTCGATCAGGAAAGCGACGAGTAATCTCTTTATGCGATTCGTCTATAAAGCCTCTTCCAGCCCAACCTTCAAGAAGACCCTTAGCCTGATCAAAGAAACTTAGATCAAATTCCAGACTTTTTTTTCTACAAGCCTCAAAAAGTTTCCAGGTTAACCAGGCATTCGTTTCCGATCGATGCTCCCCAGATCCGTCTTCCAATGTTAATAGAAGTTTTTCAGTTAGGTAGGATAATTGATAGTCATGCAAGGTTGGAAAAAATATTCTCGCTAATTCCAGGGTATCCCGGAGGGACTGCTGAAAATGAACGTTTAATTTCTTTTCCAGGATAGAGAGGAGAAATGTTATTCGATGCCCGACAAGAATAGCGTCCTCAAAGAACTCCTGTATCTCCTGGCTATGCTCATATAGTTGAGAAGCGCCGTCAAGTTCTTCCGCCTTGATACCGGTTAGCTTTAAAACTTCACTGGTTATTTCTTGCTCAGGCAGAACAAGAAAGTGACATGATCCTTGAATCTTTCCATCTCGGATTCGGAGTGCGGCAAATTCAATAATTTCTTCCTGCAAAACCTCTAAACCCGTTGTTGCTACATCAAAACCCACGATGTCCATGCCCAAAGTATTGACTCCTCTCTTGTTGTCATTGTACACTAATATAACGAAAAGCATCAACGTAAAGCAGGATTTTAGACTTCTATAGCGAATAATCTATTTTGGGACGCTTGGGACGCAACAAAAAATATGAATCTTGCTTTAGAAAGAAGGATATTCATTGTTCAAACGTAAGATTTCTACCTTTGGCCTCGGTCTTGCGGTTTTTTTATCCAGTCTGTTTCTTGGCGGTTGTTCAGAAAAACCTTTCTTAACCCAAGACGCGTCGTACGTCATTCTATCTGTTTCTCCTTCGGGGATGACTCAATCAGAACCCATCAAATTACCCTGGAATACAAATATGGCCCTCATGCAGAAATTACTTTTGGAGTCTTCTTTTGTCTTAAGTGATTTACACACCCCCAGCACCTTAAATTCCTCAATAAACGTCCCTCTTCAAACGACAATGCTCCAAGCCAACTACGCTGAACCAAAGCGCATGTCATTTCTTGTCGATAAGCAGGTCCTTACCATTGATGTCCAGTCTCTTTATATTGAAGTTGAAGGGGCTAATGTAGGACAGGTAATCCTCAATCAGACTATCACCTTGCAGGGTATTGATAACCCTAATCTCCAACCTGCGTTTGAAGACTTAAGAGATATGTTGCATGCTAATGAATAAGCATTCTTCATCTCCATGGATTGTCAAGCCACTCTCTGTTTCAATTCCCCCTTATCTCTTGTTTTCAATCTTTAAAGAATTGCCCTCTCCATTTTTTTTGGATAGTGGAAACGATTACAAAGAGCTTGGCCGATATTCCTATATGGGAGCATCCCCTTTTTTAGAAGCGACAGCCTATCCCGATCATCTTGAGCTTTTTTGGGCGAACCGCTCACACCGTGAAGTAATCCCCCTGAAAAAATCCGAAAGTTTGAACTTTCTTAACGATTCACAGAGTAAATACCACGTGCTGCATTCCCCTTTTCCCTTCTCCGGTGGCGCCGTAGGTTTTTTAAGTTATGATCTTAAAAACGAGATCGAATCGCTTCCCAATAGTACCGTAGACGACTTAACCCTACCTCTTTGGCGTTTTGCCTGGTATGATGGAATCGTGATTTATGATCACTTCCAGAAAAAATATTGGATCACGGCCTGCGGTATTGACGAATACGGGATATGTCATGCCGATTTAGCCCATGCCCGTGTCTCTTACCTGGAACAAATCCTCTACCAATTTGTTCCAGAGCAACTTAACGAACCTGAAGACCTCATGAATATAACAAACGATCCCCGCTCAACCTTCGCCCCCATCTCCCCCAACGTCTCTCATGCACAGTACATAAGTGATTTGAAACGCATCATTGACTACATCTATGCCGGGGATATTTATCAAGCCAACCTAACCCAACGTTTTTCCATGGTTTGGAAAGGGGATGCTTGGGATCTTTATGCCCAACTTCATAGACAAAATCCCGCTCCCTTTGCTGCATTTCTGCCTTACGCGGATTTTCAAATACTTTGTAGTTCTCCCGAGCGCTTTATACGCATTCAAACGGACGGACAAATCGAAACGCGTCCGATTAAAGGGACTCGCCCCCGCAGAAAATCGCCGGCAGACGATCAGTCTCAAGCCTTTGAACTTCAAAATAGTCCAAAGGATCGTGCAGAGCTGATCATGATTATTGATTTGGAACGAAACGATCTTGGGCGAATTTGCGAATTCGGAACCGTAAAAGTTCCCGATTTAATTAAACTTGAGAAATATCCGACCGTCTGGCATCTAGCCTCGACTATCACCGGGCAACTAAGGCGTGGCCTCAAGCCCAGTGATATTATCCAGGCTGTTTTCCCCGGTGGGTCGATCACCGGAGCCCCCAAAATTAGGGCGATGGAGATTATTGAAGAACTGGAGTTATCCAAACGGGGGCTGTATACAGGAAGCATCGGTTATATGGGCTTTGATGGCGCATGGGACTTTAATATTGTTATCCGTACGATTTTGTTGAAAAACGGGAAGGCTTATATTCACGTTGGCGGAGGGATTGTTGCCGACTCGATCCCCGAAAGTGAGTATAACGAAACGCTTGATAAAGCTAAAGCCCTGTTTCGGGTTCTGAAAGGACAATTAGATGTTTCCCTCTGATCCATTACTCTCCCATGACCGCCTGGCTTTATTTGGCTTCGGGCTTTTTGAAACGCTTCTCATCACCGCGGCAGGGCCGCTATTTGTTGATCTTCACTGGCAGCGCATGAACAAGGGGGCTAGCTTTCTCGGTCTCAATCTACCGGATAAAGATGAGTGGGTGAAACGGATTCATAAATTTATCGAGGAAACCCCCGGTACATTCCCCTATGCGCTTCGCGTCACTCTAAGCGGCGGAGCACCCCTTGCCAATCTTCCCTCCAGGCTCCTGTTCCATAAACGATTAGTACCCTACACACCCACTCAATATGCCTTGGGGATACAACTTCACCTCTTACCATCCCCTCGCAATGAGCAGTCCCCCTTGGTCTCTATTAAATCCACAAATTATTTGGAAAATATTTTAGCCAGGGAAGCAGCTAAACTCCAAGGCGCTGAAGAGGGCGTGTGGCTGAATACCAAAGGATATATTGCAGAAGGTACGATGAGCAATCTCTTTTTTATTAAAGATGGGACACTTTTTACCCCTTCTCTTTCCAGTGGATGTTTGCCTGGAACGCGCCGTCAACTCATTCTGAGTTTAGCACGCTCTCTGCAAATTCCAACTTATGAGGGCTTGTACCCGTTATCAGACCTGTTATTGTCTGATGAAATATTCATGACCAATGCCCTCATGGGCATAATGCCGGTTCGTCAAGTCGATGATATTCCCTTTCCGCTCGCAAAAAAATCAGGGATGAGGGTTCTTGAATTAGCATATAAGGATCTAATTAGAAACGAAGTATGTAAGTTTATGCTTTCTGGCTAGTAATCGGATAGGAGGCCACCCATTATTTGAGTGGCCGACCTCCCACACCGTGCGGACCGTTCGGTACACGGCGGTTCCTCAGTTCACGCTGCCCATTGGTTATTGTCTTAAGACTGTTTCCTAGTCCCATAGCTATTGCAAAATTGTCGGGTTAAAATCATGGGCGTTGGTCAAATTATCCATAATATGGACCTTGACCACATCTCCGGCCTGCACATTACGGTGAACAGCTGGATGAACGGTTTAAAATACTTTGCGATAAGCATCAGTCCTGTCAAGGCCCATGATGGGCTGGAAACGGTCGTCTTTGTTCACCTGAGGAGCGGCTTGCAGCTTGAACTGAAGGCCCTAAAAGCTGATTTTGACAGTGTTCAGACCGCTACTGCCGGTTACAGGTCCACCCTTGGGCCAGCCCGTCGAGATTGGCACAAGGAACAATCATAACCTCATAAGCACCAGCGCTATCTTCTTTCAGGAAAGCGATCACTCCATTGGCCGTATCGACCAGAGCCTGCCCGTCCCGGTCTTATCAGGTGCATATTTCCATAGCCCATCTGTCCAATAAGAATGGTATTAAGATGCTTGGAGAGGGGGCTTACTAACCTTGGCAATTTAGCTAGGGGGTATGCATATTGACAGAGTATAAGATTGTTCAACGAAGAGAGCTTTCCCCCCTTCGCAATATTTCGGACAATTATGAAAAGGTCGTCCTGTCGATGGATCGGAGCTTCATCAAATCATATGAGGGCATCAAACTGACACTCCGCACGACTAAAGTCGGCGGGTTCTTAAGTACGAAGACTTCCGATATACTCTCGCCAGTAGGCATAATATTCCATCTACAGGGTACAACATATAAAGACTGGTCTATTTCCCTAAGAC
>JBAQLX010000626.1:0-4263 GCA_049302315.1 Desulfosporosinus sp. | reverse complement strand
ATAATTAGTCCCACCTTATAACCTTCATGGACAGCATCCATAATGTTTCCAGGTTTGAGGCAATCGCCTACGGCATACAATTCCGGTACAAATTCCTTTAATTCGTCCGCCAAGCTATTTTGGGTTGTCGAACCCACGGCAATGACAATAGAATTTGCCTCGATAAATTCCTCAGTACCATTCCTTTCGATTAGTAATCCGTTAGCTGTAATCTCTTTGGCCAAGGTATTCGTTAACAGCCGGACTTTATAATCTTCCAGTTTAAACATTAAAGGCACTTTTATGCCAAAGAATATCCCTTCAGCGACACTTGGCAATGCTTCGACAATCGAAACAGAAACGCCCTTTTCGCCTAATAATTCAGCTAATTCCACTCCAACCTGTCCGCCGCCGATAATAACTACTTTTCCACTTAGGGTGATGTTATTTTTCAAGATATCATTGGCCAAAAAGACATTGTTTTGGGCAATCCCCTTAATAGGCGGCAGGACACTCTTGCCTCCAATTGCCAAGACCACTGCGTCCGGATTAAACTCTTTAATCAGTTCCTTGTTTGCTTCTTTACCCAGTTCGACTTCGATTTTCAATTGGCTGACGGTGTGCCTAAAATAATTTGTTATCTTTTTAAGTTCAGCTTTACGCGGAGGGAGTTCGGCAAGTAAGACGATTCCGCCCAGTTGCTGTGCTTTTTCCCAAATTGTAACTTTATGCCCTCTGCGTGCTGCGATAATAGCTGTTTCTAATCCCCCGGGTCCTCCGCCGATTACCAATACTTTCTTTGCCCGTTCTGCGGGAACGGGCTGCATAGAGAGATCTCCCTCTTTTCCCGTGACAGGGTTCATGATGCAGGTAATGGGTAGGTCTCGCGTGAGATAACCAAGGCAACCTTGACAACACGATACACACGGACGAATATCACGATATTTTCCTGCGCTGACCTTATTTACCCAATCGGGATCGGTAATCAACGGGCGACCTAAGGTGATCATATCCGCCCGATTTTCCATGAGAACATTTTCGGCAAACTCGGGAGTACGAATCATGTTCCCTGCCATAACGGGTATAGTTATGCCAGTCTTAATATTGTCAGCGAGGTGAACTATGCAACCTTCCGGAGTACCGATCGGAGCCTCGGCGGATATAAAATCCCGTTCAGACAGCACAGCGCCAAAGCCTGTAGATACGCTGATGGCTTCGATGCCGGCTAATTGTAAACGTTGTGCTATTTCACGTATTTCCAGTAATGTATTGCCACCTGCCGGTTCCTCGCCATTCATCCTGCATATCAAGGGGACATTACCCATTTCCTTTTTCATCCTTTGGATAATTTCCAAGGTAAATCTTAACCTGTTTTCCAGGCTTCCCCCATATTTGTCTGTACGTTTGTTGGCCCAGGGTGATAGAAACTCACCACAAAGATACATATGCGCACAATGCAAACCGACAACTTCGAATCCAGCCTCTAAAGCCCGGCGTGCAGCTTGACCGAACTTTTCCACAATATCCTCAATCTCTTCAATCCGCAGTTCCCGGGGCACAACATAACCGGGAAAAGGATGCCCAACAATCGAGGGTCCTACAGGTATTAGCCCTCGTGTAACCTCCATGCAGCCATTCTCATGCGATACACGACCCGCCCTCCTGCCTGCGTGAGAGATTTGGATTGCGGCGCGGGCGCCATGCTTTTTAATGACAGTACTCAATTTTGTGAGCATAGGAATGTATTTATCGTTATCAATGCTGACCGGGTTTTTTGTGTTATTGCCAATGGGAAAATCAACGATCCCATCCTCAACGCAGATCATGCCTACTCCTCCACGGGCACGGGCCTCGTAGTAATCGAGCATTTGTTGTGTTATATAACCATCCTTGGCATAATTGTTCGTTATCGATGGCATTACTACCCTATTTCGTATTTCCAGGTTTCCGATTTTGATTGGTGTAAGTAATTTCATTTTGAAATGCTCCTCTTCTGTATTTGGATTTAGCACTGGAAATAGCTACAAACCCAATAATACCAGTACTTTGGAGATTCCCTACGACTAGTATTATACCAGATTTGGCAAGTAATAAAATACTGTTTTCTCTCGATCGAAAAGTATTTAACCAGATTTCATTTTCATACCATTATACCATGTTTGGCGGGTTTTTTCTGTTTAATGCCTCATTTTCTCTGTGATTTATAGTAGTGTTATTCCCTAAAAAGGGGCCTGGAAAGTTGAGTTAACGAGCTTAACGATATTAGGTCTTTTCTATTACTCCTGGCTCAAAACCTTCTTTGTTGAAATGAAAATTCATTATAATTTCTTCTTTCTACGAAAGGGTGACGCAATTAGAACCAAAGTGGTGCTTTACCGATAAAGATGTTACAATAGGCAAAGGAGAAGATAGTCGCTAAGCCCGCCTATAATGCACGTTCAGCGTCTATCGGCAAAGATTTTGCAGTTAGGGAAGGGGCATGGCATGGGATGGGATGTTGGGTGTACCTTGCCAGGTGTGGCAACAATACAATTTATACGGGTGCAACGACGGACCTCTCACGGAGGGTGCGAGAACATAACAGTAGGTCTTCAAAAGGGAACGGGGCAAAGTATACAGCCTCGCATCTTCCAGTTTCTTTGGCACAAGCATGGGAGGTAGGCACTTGGAGCGATGCCCTTCGGTTAGAACATGCAATAAAAAGATGCCTGCGACCAGAAAAGGAACAATTGATTATGCAACCGAAACTGATTTATCGACTCGCCGAGCGACGGGATCTGACCTTCTTTATAACAGAGACTTCTCAGGATTTACTGAAACAGGCGGATAAACCTGAGCGTGACCTGAATAAGGGCATGAAGGATAGTATTTAGGAGCTTTTATATGAAAGTTAAGAGCATGGAGGGAAACGAATTGTACGAAAGCACACGCGGTAATCTTTCCGGACAGAGGGCATCGCAAGCGATTACATTAGGCATGGTACCAAGTGGGGGGCTCTTTGTTCCTTCGACCTTTCCCGCCTTGAATTGGCAGGACCTGCAGGGGTTAACGTATCGTGACGTCGCTCAACATGTCATGACCCCTTATTTACCTGAGTTCTCTCAGGACGTCCTCTCCGATATTGTAAACGTCTATGCAGATGGAACGTTTGACGGGCTTAACCCTGCACCTCTGATTTCTGTAGGTAGTTTTGGAGTGCTGGAGCTTTGGCACGGGCCTACGGCAGCGTTTAAAGATATGGCATTGCAAGTCTTACCAGACCTATTGAAAGTTAGCCTTAATTGTCTGGATCTGGATACAGACGTCTTAATTCTCGTGGCAACATCCGGTGATACAGGAAAAGCTGCGTTGGAAGGGTTTAAAAACAGAGAAGGTATGAATATTGTTGTCTTTTACCCAGAGGGTGGCGTTAGTGCTGTTCAAGAACGTCAGATGACGACTACTGAAGGGATGAATACCCACGTAGTCGCGGTTAAGGGAAACTTTGATCAATGTCAAGCCGCAGTAAAACGTATTTTTGCAATGGACACTTTGAAGGCGCAGTTACAAGAAAAACATTTGATCTTTTCCTCAGCCAATTCCATCAATTTAGGAAGGCTTTTGCCCCAAATCGTTTATTATTATTGGGCCTACTTGCAAGCGGTAGAGCAGGGGAAAGTTACTCCCGGGAGCAATATGAATGTGGCGATTCCTACAGGGAATTTCGGTAATTTACTGGCAGCGTATTATGCAAAACGCATGGGACTTCCTATTGACCATATCATTAGCGCTTCGAATAAAAATAACGTTTTGGCAGATTTTTTTGCAACCGGGGTATATCAAAGCCAGCGAGCCTTTTTTAAAACAATCTCACCATCTATGGATATTTTGGTATCGAGTAATTTCGAGCGTTTTCTATATGAAATGAGTGGGCGAGATGTGCAAAAGATTCAGACTTGGTATGATTCGAGTAACCAGGGGACGTTTACAGTCGATCCCGTCACTTTAAAACTTTGCCAGGACTCAGTCTTTGCCGGGTGGGCGAATGAAGAGGAAACTCAAGAGACAATATCCCGAAGTTATAAAGCCTATCAGTATGTTTTTGACCCTCACACGGCAGTTGCCATGACAGTCTATGAAAACTATCTTTCCGCGACAAACGATCAAACATTCACTGTTATAGCCTCAACGGCAAGTCCCTTTAAATTTGCCCCGCATGTATTAGCAGCTTTAGAAGGGGAGGAACAGGAGAGTTTGAGGGACGAATGGGTTGCCCTTGATGATCTAAGTAAATTGACCGGGTGG
>JBAQLX010000625.1:0-2716 GCA_049302315.1 Desulfosporosinus sp. | reverse complement strand
TGCAACCGATTTATTGAATCAAAGGTTTCAGCTCGAGAAACCGAGTCGAACGATGTCGATGCCTATGATCTCATTATGCGGGACAAAGAGAGGCTACTCAGTTTTGAAGAACCAACCCGATTTATCTATGACGTGATTAACGAGAGTTTTGACGCAAACATATTTACCAGAAATAATCTTAACGCCAGAGTTGAGCAAAACGAATTGCCCTTTAATAAACACATCTACTATTTTGTTGTTACTGACTCCAACATCGAAAAATCGTTTGCCAGAGATTTGGATATCAGCAAAGAAGTGTGTGTCTTTGCGAAGCTTCCCAGGGGATTCTTTATTCCAACGCCTGTTGGGCAGTATAATCCTGACTGGGCGATCGTCTTTCATGAAAGTGCTGTGAAATATATCTACTTTATCGCCGAAACTAAAGGATCGATGGATTCCCTGGAATTAAGGGGGATCGAGGAAGCCAAGATACATTGTGCCAGAAAGCATTTCGAGAAGTTAAGCGCCAGTGATTTTAAATATGATGTCGTGAGTAGTTATGAGAAACTGCTTGAGATCGTGAAGTGAGTTTATGCTAATATCAAGGATATTGGCTTTTTCAGAATGGGGAAAGAAAAATAGTTTCATCGTCATTGTCTGCCAAGGCTTGAGAATTACGCTCCTGCATGCTATGCTGAAAATACCAATAATTGGAGATGGCGTGCTCTGGTGTGAGACGCTGTTGTTGGAGTAAGATATTTTAGGAAGGTGATTAATTTGATAAGTAAGGAAACTTTAGTCAAGAAAATTGAAATATTGCCACCATATCTTTTGCAGGAAATTGCAGATTACATTGAATTCATAGAGCTCAAAAAATTGAGAAAAAGTAGTTTGAATATTGACGATATCACCTTAGCAAGCGAAAAAAGCTTAGCTAAAGATTGGCTGAAACCCGAGGAGAATGACGCATGGGAAGATTTATGAGAGGTGATATAGTTGTTTTGTTACAGAAGGTAAAGGGTAGAGTGGACAATGTAACTCAAGTATGTCACTATCTATAAAATCTCCAAAGGCTTGACGCGTAAGACTTCTGGGGCTTTTACTTGTATTTGCTGGAGTTAATGGAATACGGGTTAGACAATTCGTCAATTTCACGATACAATTAACAATTGTAAAAGACCAAATACCCATATGGGAAGGATGGTAAAGCCTTGTGAATTCTGATGAGATTGATGATAAGCAATATGGCTTTGTTCACCTCCATAACCATACGGAATTCAGCCTACTCGATGGAGCGGCACGGATCAAAAATTTGGTTAAGCGTGCGGTTGAATTAAAAATGACATCTTTGGCCATTACTGATCATGGAGTCATGTATGGAGTCATAGACTTCTATAAGGCTTGCCTTAAAGAGGGGATAAAACCGATTATCGGCTGCGAAGTTTATGTAGCCCCTAGTAAACGGACGGATCGGACGCCAGGAAAGGATGATGCCAATAATCATTTAGTCCTACTAGCTGAGAATGAGGAAGGGTATCGCAATTTAATCAAGCTGGTATCCATGGCCCAAATCGAAGGGTTTTATTATAAACCCCGCGTAGATAAAGAGATTCTTCGTCGGCATTCCTCGGGGCTTATTGCGCTTAGTGCCTGTCTGGCAGGGGAGGTAGCGAGTTGCCTTCTGAGTGACCAATTGGAAATGGCTATAAAGAGCGCTCTTGAGTATGAGGAGATTTTTGGGAGGGGGAATTTCTTTCTCGAAATCCAGGATCACGGTTTAGCGGAACAACGCAAAGTCATTGCCGGAATATGGCAGGTTCATGAACACACGGGGATTCCGATGGTGGCAACCAATGATGTGCATTATGTCGGCCGTGAGGATGCTTTTGTTCAAGACGCCTTGCTCTGCATCCAAACCGGTAAAACCTTGGCGGATACCGCACGGATGCGTTTTTCCAGTCAAGAGTTCTACCTCAAATCTGAATATGAAATGGCCCTGCTGTTTGGGGAACACCCTGAGCTGCTGGAAAACACTGCACGAATCGCCAAACGTTGTCAAGTAGAGTTACAATTTGGCGGTAACTTTTTACCTGTGTTTGAAGTTCCTGCGGGGTATACGTTAGATGGTTATCTTGAAGCAGAATGTCGCAAGGCTTTTCCACGTTTCTACCCACAAAGGATGGAAAAGGAAAGGGTTCGCTTGGACTATGAACTCCAAGTCATTTTTCAGACAGGTTTTGCGGGATATTTTCTGATTGTCGCCGATTTTTGTCGTTTTGCCAGGGAAAATGGCGTGGCTGTCGGTCCTGGGAGGGGGTCTGCTGCGGCGAGTATGGTCGCCTATTTACTGGGGATCACTTCGGTTGAACCGCTGCGCTTTGATCTTCTGTTTGAACGCTTTTTGAATCCGGAACGAATCTCCATGCCGGATATTGACATAGACTTTGACCCAGATGGCCGGGAACGTGTGATCCGCTATGTTACCGAAAAATATGGCGCCGACAAGGTATGCCAAATTATAACTTTTGGAACCATGGGGGCTAAAGCGGCGATCAGGGATGGCGGAAGGGTTTTGGCTCTGCCCTTGGCCCGGGTCGATAAAGTTGCGAAAGCCATACCCTCGGATTTAGGTATGACCTTAGACAAAGCCTTAAGCGTGTCCCCTGATTTAGCCCGGATGGTCGAAGGGGATGAAGAGCTTAAAAGGCTCTACACCTTAGCCCGATCTCTCGAAGGC
>JBAQLX010000624.1:0-2955 GCA_049302315.1 Desulfosporosinus sp. | reverse complement strand
TTGAAGTGAACTTAGGTGCAGCGTCTCAATCTCTTCAGGAGAGAGTTCGCACAATCACTGATTTAGACACGCTTAGTCGGATTATAAATCGAATTTTCATGGGCACTCCTGCAGATGAAGTAACGACTCTCATTGAAGATTGTTTAGTATCTCAATAGCATGCGAGGTCCTATCAGCCAAAAGTGTAGACGGTGTTCGGGTCGGAAAAGGCCTCCGAAGTTCGTCTTCGGGGGCCATCTTTTCTTCCCAAAGGGGACTGGTGCTCCCCGAAATTTGTCGAATGTCGAATATCTCATCTAACACTCAAGAAAAGAGTTTTTTCGTCCTTTGGCGAGGGGCTCTATTTTTGCTTCTGTTGGATCTCACTGCAAAAGTTTCTACAGATCACTACAAAAGAAATTGAAAGAAATTGTAATATTATCGAGGGTTGCCAACGCCATGCATTCCCCAAAGAAAGAAAGGAAGGAAGGAGAAATTATAACCCATTTTGAGCACCCTTGAACAAGGAAAAAAGAATTATGATTTGACTCATTTATTCAATGTTCATTCGCTGTTATCGTAGGGATTTACCCGAAGAAGATCAAAGAGTTGTTGAGCCTGTCCGTTCTGCTGCATTTGCTTTTTCCACGTGTTATCTTCACAGTCAAACCAGTAGATAGTCACAATATGTTCCAACATCAGAATCACCTGTTTGGCTGTCGGTTTGCGTGTGTGCCATCCTCTCACCGGTTCGAGTCGAATGTTCTGCTGCTCGACTGCTGTGCGAATGCGTTCTTCTAACCTCATATAGATAAACAGTGCAATCAATAGTACGTAACCGAGCGCTTCGATCCGTTCCGGCGTTTTTAAAAATAAAGAGTCCACAAACATTGGATCTTTCAAAAACTTAAAGCGTAACTCCACACTGCTTTGTTGCTTGTATTCCCGCAACACTTGTTCAGTCGGTAGTTCTAAGGCATCCTTATGGTTGGTGGCTAACACGAAATAACCCATACGACGCTCTTCTTCTTCGATGACCTCAGATGGTACAGACCCGATGTCGATATGAAGCGTGTAGATCATTTCCATCTCCGGTATCTCTGATTTCTTCGGTCTTCCGCGTTTGCCGCGGGGGGCAGGACGAGTAAGCGATTCGATTCGGCTAGAGAGGGGGAATAGTGATTTTCGGTGGATATGCTGAAACCTTTCCCAAGCCTTTTGTGCGTCTTTTACACATGAAAACTCTTGTTTGATCAACTTTTCGGTGTCCTTCTCCAATTGCAATTGTTCCTTTTGTAGTTGTCGTGCAAACGTCGCCTTTTTCTGTTCCGCCAAGTGGGTGGAGTATACGACGCTACAGCGTAGTGGGATGCCGTGATAATCCTGACTTATTTCCTGAATGTGATATTCACTGGCGTTTTTTTGTTCGGATAAGCGACCAAGGTTAATCATTTGCTTGTTCTGTATCACCTGTTCGATACAGATTTGGCGCAATTTGTGATTTTCAGAGACCAGCGAAATGAAACTCAACTTTTTTCCGTGCGCCTTTTTAACGTTCTTTTCAGTGAAAAAAGCGCTATCGGCTACGTAAACCAGTTGACGGATCTGCTCCGGATTCAAGGCTTTCGCCATGGTGTCTACAAGTTGTCCGTTCCAGGTTTTGTCGTCGAGGTTGCCGTCATTGACGTTACCAAGTAACGGCATACCTCGACCGATCGTGACGAGTCCCATGACGATTTGCTTCAAGTCGAAGCGTTTATCTTTGCTGTATCCAAGATTTATCTTCAACGTGTCAAGTTCACCATTGTCTTCATCTTCATAGGCTCCGTACATCACTTTGCTGGTGGTATCGCCATGGGCGAATTGCAACGGCGCACCACTTGTGATGAGATTGCGCAGGGTCAGTCCCGTGAAGATGGAGCTCGATCCGGCCTCATTAACCGTGTCGAGTGCCCGTCCAAGTGCAAAATGATTAAAGTCCTTGGCAGTTCTTCCCACACCAAAAAGTCCCTCCACGTCTTGGTCTTCATAAAATTTCTCCACTCGGTACAAAGGCACACGACCACACAACGTGTTGATGACTAGAGCTACAATATGTTGTCCGGGGGAAACTTTCCATTGTTTCGGATCCCAAGTCACAGCGTGATTAATGTACTCGACCAGTTTAATTTCGTTACATAAAGAAAGTATGAGTCCCGTTGCTCCGGAACGATATGTTTTAATAAGTGGTGCTTCTGCCATCTGAAATACCCCCAGCCAAATATGTGCTGAGTTTAGATTACCAGATCAATCGGTCTAAGTCCAGTAAAATATTTTCCAGGGAGTTTAATAAATAATATTTTCCATTTTATGCATGCTTAAAATGAGATATATAACAAACTCTTTCTATTTACACATAAAGTACGCATTGGACACTTTATATTTGATAAGTAATTATATCATAACCCCACTGATAAAGCATCAGGAGGGTTATGCGTATAGAGCAAAATCACTATACCTTAAGTTAGGTATCTAGTTTTCCGTGTCAACTAACAGATACATTACCACAGTCTGTTCCTCATCCGCTCCTTCGAGATGGACGCTCATTCCCTTCGCCCTTAATTCTGCCATGCGTTTGCTTGCCCCACAAAGAAGTTCTTCGCGCTCAACTGTGGAGACCCACAGTAGGAGATAGTGGTAAAAATGATGACTTGAAGTCCCATTGCAAGATGAAAAAAACAGACTGCTCACCCACCCGAAAGGAATACTTCATGGCGAAGGTGAGCCTTTCGCCACACTGCGCTTCCTGACTGGTAACCATAGCCGGCTCTGTACTTAATTGAGCCAGCCTCGAATACTTTAATCTTCTTTTTAACCTCGTGCGGCAAGAAGTCTCCCGCCTCTAAGCTACCTTACTCACGATAGTGAGTGCATAGGCGGGAGATGAATTGCCGCCCTTTTTATGCCAATTGAGCATTGATAATCGCTTAAATGCAT
>JBAQLX010000623.1:0-4600 GCA_049302315.1 Desulfosporosinus sp. | reverse complement strand
CCCCTATGTTTTAGTGAATTCTCCCTGAGTAAGCTTGGTCCCGAACCATTGGAAGATGCATTCACATCTGAAGTGCTGAAAAACCGTTTCGGAAAGAAAAAAGTCTTTGTAAAGGCAGCTTTACTTGATCAGACTGTCCTCGCAGGAATGGGTAACATCTATGTGGATGAATCCCTTTTCCTCGCTGGATTGTCCCCGAACCGCAGGGTAGACACCTTATCCGAGGAAGAAATTTCAAAACTGCACCAAGCGATTCAAAATGTCCTTCAGGCAGGAATTGATGCCCACGGCACATCCTTTCGAGATTACCGGGATGCCAATGGAGAAAAAGGATCGTTTCAACAAGCGCTCCAAGTATACGGAAGAGGCGGGAAGCCCTGCCAAGTCTGTGGGCAAACGTTAGAACGCATTCGTCTTGCCGGGCGGGGCACGGTTTATTGTTCAAGGTGTCAGAGGTAGCGCTTGGAATGGGATGAATGCAAACAGTTTCCAATCAATGTGTCGTTATAGAATGAAAATGGTAAAAGGCTCGGGGGGTAACCCTTGGCCTTTTTTGTACGTATCAGATCCCCATGCCGCTATGCGGCGCCACTGATGAAAAAAACAGTAATAGTGTTAATAAATTAAAGTCCCCTTGAAGGGATTTGACTCCTGACGGCGAAGTTTGTCTTAAATGAATTAAGATATATTCGAGAGCTTCCTGGACATAAGAAAACAAAAACAACAGAGATTTATACGCACATAAGCCAAAAGGACCTTGGACGAATCCGCAGTCCATTAGATGACATCACTATTTTGAATGACTAAATGTGGTAATGTGCTAGTGAATTGAAGGGATTAGATGGTAGAGAAAGGATTTATATACGAACTAGTTCGTATATAGTCTACTCAGAGTACAATTAACGAAATTCGTTAAATATCTGTTACCCGAAATATCCGTACCCACGCATTCTAATCCTGCTTCATTTGGAACGATTGCATGCTGATATGAATGTCTGTGTGAATGTGGATATGAATGCTTCGGATGGAACGGAGAGAATGAGAAAAGACCTCCTATGAGGTCTTTAACTGAAAAATTATTTACAGCCAAATAAAGGAAAATCCCCCAGCAATAAAATCTGGGGGCCTCCAGAAGCTATACCTTCGACGGTCATACGACTTCTTTGCATTTTAATTTTGTACCCACTGTAAAGTGTGGGACTTAATCAATTTTTATCTCTAAACAGATACTATATTATCTCTTACACTTATAGTCTATGCCTTAAATATCTTTTTATCAAACTAAAAAATATATGCTCTCATAAACTTTTCTCTTATTTTATTTAAGTCTTTTGGCCTTAATTTGCCTATAGCTCCTTTTTGTAAATCTAATCTTGCTTTACTAACCGATCTAATTTCTTCACATTGCACCATACAATCTTTTTCCAAAAAACTGTATGGAACATTGTTAGCTGGAATTATACGATCAGGCTTTAATTTATTTGTATTATCAGTTGTACTGGAATAAAGCAAATACCATGAATCTTGAGCAGACAGATCATTTGCATTTAATTTACCCCTGGGATCAGTTATACAAATAACAACGACCTTCTCAGAATTATTAATTTTATTATTTGATACAACTAATACAGGACGGTATTTGTTTTTTTCAGTTCCTATATTGTAGCCCAAATCACAGTACCAGACTTCACCAGGAAGGACTTGAGTTCTTCTAATTTTAATATAATACGAGCGTTTATTGTACCCGAATTTTCGAGATACCCAACTTCCCATTTTATAATATTCGTCAGAATTATTTGTTGTTCCCACTGTCACAACCCCCGTTTCTATCCAAAATAACTTTCGACAGAAAAGAGGAATTTCCTTTATTAAATGGAAATTATTAAATATGTTCACTTAAAAAAGTTATAGTTGTCCCCAAGTTTTCTTGTAAGTATTCCTTACAAGACGGATACTTCGGGTAACAGCGAATTTGCGGAAATTCTGGGTAAATATGAATGTAGTATGCAGAACTTCGCAAATTCACGGGACGTTATCTGAAAGTCGGCGGAAAGAAAAGAAAAAGCAGCCGTCTCTTGGGCTACTTAGGCGGGAAAACTTCATCATGGGTCCCGATAATATAGAGGGTGTTAATCTGATCATTTCCATCAGAAGTTACTTCGATGATAATTCTAACTGACATATTGATGCTGATTTCATAGAAGTTATCTGTTCCTTGAATCTTTTTATATCTTAAAGAAGTATGACTAGGGTCGGAGATAAATAGTTCAATAGCTTTTTCTGCTTGTTTCGAAATCTTTGAGTCGAGTTGTTTATATTGCTTATCGAATTTTCGAGTTGATTTAAAGCGTCTGGTCATTGTTTAATACCGTCAAGAAATTCGATAACGGAATTAAACTGACGAGTATTGCCAGAATCAACATCATTTTTGGCTTCGAGCATATCATTTTGGACCGTATCAGACCAGAAGTATGCTTGGCTAGTTGGCACAAGTTTCATTGGTTCAATGATGATTTTATTGTTATCCATCCGAATATCGAGAACATCTCCTTCATTGATATTAAGTTGTTCTCTGATGGCTCTTGGAAGGCTTATCAGATTTCGTTTTTGAACAAAGATCTTGTGGGAGCTAATAGACATGATGATCACCCCTTTTCACAATCTATAGTTACAGTATATGCGTAATTACGTAAATATGCAAATAATTGAAGAACGTTTTACTTGGGTATTCCTTTGGGACGCCGACCTTCAGATAACAGCGAATTACCAAAATCTGAGAGAATATGCAGGTAGTAACCAGACTTCGGTAACACCCGTCCGTTACAAGAAATCGGTGCAGGAGGACGCGCATCCATGCGCTATAAAATTGCCGATTAGGATTCATTATTGTTAGTTTTAATCCGTGCACTGAAATGGTATAATGAAATTATCTAGAAAAGACTAAGGTGGTGCGCCTGATGAAATGGAATGAAGTAAGGAAGATATATCCCGATAGGTTTGTTAAAATTCAGATTCTGGAATCTCATGTACAAAACAATATTAGATATATCGATGATATGGCTGTAATCCAAGCGTTCGAAGATGATAAGGAAGCAACTCGCGAGTTAGTAAGAGCAAAAGATGAAATCCTTGTTTATCACACAAGGAAAGAGAAAATAGAGGTTCCAATTAAACAGATATTTGGTTTTCGAGGTGCTATCTAATGAAGATTGAGTTTCGAGATGGGCTATTATTTACCTCGTTTCAAATATCTTTTAGGGGGAGTTCGAAAGTAATAGAAAATATAGTAATTGATACTGGAGCAGCGGAAAGCATAATTTCCCCCGATGCAGTTGAGGATATTGGAATTTTCGCTGAACCAGAGGACAGCGTAAATTCTTTCTATGGCATAGGAGGAAGTTTACATAACTTTTTCTCTAAGAATGTAGAGGATATTAACTTAGGTAGCTATTCAATGAGTGATACAAAAATGGATTTTGGCGTGATTGATCCCAAAGGTGATATCAATGGACTATTAGGATTGGATCTACTTACTAAGATAGGCGCAGTAATAGACTTGAAGAGCTTATCATTGACATTCGATGCATAGTGAAAAATAGTATTTAAGGAGCCGCCGTCCATGGCGGCTTCTGGCTACGCAGGGCACCGACATCTTGTAACAGAGGGTTTCGCGACATCGGAGAGAATATGAATGTAGTAACCCGACGTCGCAAACCCTCGGGACGTTAGACGAAATGTCCATTCCCACGTATTCCTATTCCGTCTCGTTTTGAATGTGGATATAACGAAAAAAGACCCCGTAAAGGAGGTCTATCAATCATTATGTATTCGTTCGATTTCACCCACTAAATAATTGAAGTCCAGTTCGGACATGTGCCCAATGAAATCATCATCTTTAACTAAATCGCGCAACTGGGTTCGTGTTAGATGAATCAATTTTAAGCTTTGGACCCAGGAAGGTTTCGATAACCCAACTTTACGCCAATTGAGAACTGGTATTTTAAATTGATCGAAGTATTTTGGCGGATCATGTGGTGGTACAGATGTAGTTGCAACTAAGATCAATAATTCGTTATCCTCTTCGTACACAATAACAGCAGGTCTTATCTTTGATTCATTAGGAATATCCACAAACCCAACTTCAAACCAGAAAATATCACCTAAAGTAAATTCGTACATTGTGATTTAATATTCTCCTTCGACAATGTAACGATGATCCTTATTATTTCTATCAAATAATAGTTTTCCATTCTTAATTGCTACCGGTTTGACCGTGATTTTTTGTAATTGCTCGGGGGTTAGGGATAGTTTTTTATAACCTTGTTCTTTGGCAACAGTGCTCAAATTTTCCATCTCCTTACTTTCCCTATTATTCTCTTCTTTGTCCATATCATATCACCTTCTAAACTTTCATTCAATAAGTAGTATGCCCATTTCGTACCACTTAGAAGATGCGAAAATGGAATCATATGGTATATAATAAGATGTTTAGTGAAAGTATTCCTGACACTCCGCACGACTAAAGTCGGCGGGTTCTTAAGTACGAAGACTTCCGATATACTCTCGCCGGTAGGCATAATATTCCATCTACAGGGTACAA
>JBAQLX010000622.1:0-3288 GCA_049302315.1 Desulfosporosinus sp. | reverse complement strand
ACATCTAATTATACCATAAACTCAGTGTTCATGCGGATTTCAGCTATTTTTCTCTCTGTTTTCAGGCTTAAATTCTGACCATTTTATAGGGTGCGAAACTTCAGATATTATTACCGAAACCAATATCCTCGCTGAGGACACGAATTCGATACCCATCCGTAAATTATCAAATCAAAAATACTTTACATGACCTTTATATTATTGAAGGGAGGACTCTAGATGAAACAAGAATACATCTCTCTCGATGAAGTCATGTCTGATCTTGGGAACAGTATTAGCCAAGATGATATCATCATTGTTCAGGATGCTGATGTTTTTGCTATGGCATGCTGTAACAAAACTAACGGCGCATGATGGACACAGATGTGAGCCGATATAACTGTTTCCCGGAATCTCTGGATCCTGAAAGACCAAATATGGCAAATTGTCGAGGCATGGGCATTCGCAGAGGAAAGCATGAAGGCATAAGAGCGGAAAGTTATCCAACAAAACAGCGACCCAACGAAAAATTGAGTTTATCCTTTGACATGAATGAGCTATTTATAAAATACACATAGGATTCAATTGATTTAACAAGAGATGATAAAAATTGCCTGTTTCGGTCAGACGAATCGTTGTTCTTTCCGATCAAGCAATTCCCTTAATAGGAATGAAGCATTGCAGATTGAAAACGCATGGAGAGGAAAGTCTGAAACCAAAATAAGCTCTAAGGCAACGGTTTCATTCCGTTTTGTTCCTTGAGCTTGCGAAAGGCATGGTTATAAATATGAAAGCATCACTTTACAATATTCTTGTTAACGCACCGGATGGCTCAGTTGTTTTATATACAACCAGAACAGGCGGCATGACACGTTTTAATGCCGACGAACGTTCTTTGATTGAGCGAGCGCTTTGCGGAGGCACTTCTCATCAGCCGGAGATCGATCAGGTCATGCTTTCGCAAGGGCATTTAGTCGAAGATGATTTTGATGAAGAAGCAAGCGTTCGCATGAAAAGGAAAATTGGAATCGTAGACAAAAATAGGCTTGATATTGTGCTGTTGCCAACGCTTGACTGCAATTTCAGGTGTGTATATTGTTACGAAGAACATCGGAAAGAATACATGTCTGATGAAGTGGCAAAAAAAATCATTAAACTTTTTGAAGCCGAAATCCCATCAGCTAAATTAGCGTTGCTTCATTGGTTTGGCGGAGAGCCGTTATTAACACCAAACATCGTAGCTGAAATCACATCTCAGGCATTTCAAATAGCCAAACGTGCCGGTGTGAAATTGGTTCCCCAGATGACGACAAATGGTTATCTTCTACATGGTGATCAGCTGAGAAATCTTCTTGATGTCGGGATTCTTGACTATCAAATCACGATTGACGGGAACCGTGATTCTCACAATAAAATGCGGGTGGCTTCAAATGGGGTGGGTACATATGATGTCATTGTTAACAACTGCCGCACGCTTTTGGAAAATCCAAAAACCAGTTTGACTTTTAGGATTAATTTTAATCATCAGAACATCGAAAGCGTATCCGACGTACTTGACGAGTTTCTGCCAAAAACAAGAAAACGCATTAGGTTGGTACTGGAACCGATTTTTGGTGATGACAATGTTTCTGCTACCGCTAACCTTGATCCTGAATATATATCGACGTTTTTAGATTCTATATATGCAAGATCGGTTCAAATGGGGTATGGGAGTTCTGCGGCAGATGTAAATTTCATCCCGGAAAAGCTGGTCTACTGTTATGCCGAGAGAGAACGCCAGTTTATAATTGGGCCGAGTGGAGATGTATTTAAGTGTGCGGCAATGGATTTTAAACACGAAAATCGATTAGGCGAGCTTACTGATAAAGGTACCGTTGCCTGGGATGACAAATTCAAAGATTGGATGGATCAGGGGGAATCATTCAAACCTGTGTGTGACAGATGCGTGTATTTGCCGTTATGCATGGGAGGCTGCCGTAGCGCTCAATTTGCTAATGATGGCGAAACCTGTTCATTGATTGCGACCAACGCATCCCGCATTCTGCAAATGATCTCGCGCCGCAACCTAGAAGAAAAGATTGCAGCGGTAAAATAGAGCCTAATTTCTTTATAATACAAAACGGCTGGAAAGGAGGAAATTCAATGAAAGTAATAGTCGAAGGAAGCAAGGATGTCAATATTGTGTACTCGGCGCGTGAAGATGCAAATGCTGAGGATGTTCGCAAAGCGCTTCTTGTACGAGCTGACGGATGCGTAATACATCTTTGCGGATGTGGACCCGGACCTGGCGGAAGCGGAGGAGGATGCAACGGGTAATGAGTGATCAGGGAAATTCATAAGGGCTCAGATACAAAGCTTTGTTCACGGAGTTGCCAAAGCAAACTTTCTCAAAATGGTGATAACCTCCAAGCCGATCAAAAAGCCTGAAATTTGGTTTGGAGGTTGGAGCCATTGAAATGAATGAATTCAGATTTGTGTCTGGCTTTTGACGGTTTTGGGGTCTAATGATTCGTAAAGGAACATACTTTACGAAAGCTTAAACTGTGAGGGAGGCATTTAGCAACATGGCAACTTATTATATGAAATTGGATAATATTCCGGAAGAAAGATATCACGATATTATGGTGAACCCAATGGTTAATTGCTTAAATAAATGTGGTATTCTTTTAGACTCTTCCAAGCCTCCAAAATCTATTGCTTGGTTGAAGACGTAATTTCAGAGTTCTTTTTACAGGCAGGAGGTTCAATCAGTTTTTTTCAGGAACTGTACCTTCAGTTAATCCTGAAGTCCCAAAAAATTATAGCTATGGGAGCACGTAAACCAGCATAAAACTGGAATTATTTTGGGGGGGGTTGTCTGTGCAAATCCGGTTCATATGTATAAAAGTATTAGGAGAAATTATGACAAGATAAAAAATTGCTAAAGATCTAATGTTTTGGTTGGCTGAAAAAGATTATTAACCCGAAGCAATACGAGGTGTTTCGGATGCGAAAATACCATTATTGTATACTCGTAAATAATTTATGTGAGGGAAATTGTTATGAAAATTGATAAAATTCTAAAACTGGGGTTTTTTGCTTTGCTTGTAATTGGTTTAATATGCATGGCAAACTCTGCTGTAAGTGCAGGAATATTTTTGTGGGTTATCGCTATACCACTAGGATTTGTTTGGACGAGAGTGTATCTTAATTTACTGTTGCGACACGACATTGCACAACTCAGCAAAAACCACTCCACGCAGGAGATCTTAACCACAGTAGAAGCCGTGATGGTTGAATCAAAGTGGAGTAGTGCGGTAGGTCCTGGTC
>JBAQLX010000621.1:0-3860 GCA_049302315.1 Desulfosporosinus sp. | reverse complement strand
ACGGAATATTCTACTATTTCGGGGATTTCGATCCGGAAGGAATCCGCCTGTTTTATCGTACCCAAAAGGCTAATCCGAACTTAAGGGTTAGGCCTTTTGTCGAACTTTACCGCAAGATGTTGCTCCTGGCGGAAAACAGGGAGCTTCCTCTGAGTCCGGATGGCCGTCAGATGGATGTTTCCTGGCAGGATTTTGGGCGACTCCTCGGTTTGTCAGCGGCGGAAAGCAAATTGGAATTCTTGCGGCAGGGCCGGTATATCCCGCAAGAAATTTTGAATTACCAAGTGTTGGCTGATATGTTAGAATAAGATGGAAGATCTGGTTAGAATAAGATGTAATAAGAAGTAGAATAAAGAGCAAGTCGGTGAATTAGACATAATGAGTCAAAACTTCGAGTTTTTAGAAGGCTTTGAAAAGAGAATGCGGATCGTGGCGGCGATTGATTCCATTGTTAACCGCGGCAACCGGAAAATGGATTTAGAACGTTTATTTGGGGCCGGCCAGCTGGATAATCTTATTTTTTCCGTGCTGGTATTCATTATGGAACGGACACTGTCTGAAGATGAAGAGTGTACCATGGATAGTATCGCCGCTTTTGTCCGCCGGATCTTGCCCGGTTATGGTCTGGAATTAGCCGCCGAAACCATTCGTCAGGTAACGGAATACATCATCAAAGACATTCTGCAGAACGGCGGCGAAGCACGTTATTATTCGGTCATGACTTATGGTCAGGGGATGACGGAGCTCAGGATTCGTCTGGTTGAAGATAAGCTGTGCGAAGACGACCGGAGCTATCTGATTACTTATCAGCTGACTGATCAGGGTTATGATTTGCTTTTTCGGACCAAAGAAGTGGAACAGGAAATCAGCTTTACAATCGAAGAGTTAAAGCTGCGGGAATTGATTAAACGTAAAAACTATAAAAAAGCCATCGGGCAGAGCAGCAACCTGATCCAAATGGTCAGGCAGAAGAAGAACGATCTCCGGCAGTTCATGGAAAAGATCAGAGGAAACATCTATGATGTCGATATCCGGGAATACGAACGACTGACGGGCAGTACCTATGCTTTGCTGGAAGAAGAGTATGGAACCATGAATGAGATTCTGGGGATGATCACCCTCTCCGAGGAGCGTTTACGAGAAGAAGAACAAACCCGGGGCACACTGGATGAAGCGATGAGAAAGGCCCGCTCGGAAATCACCATGATACGCCGGAATATACATACAACCATTAATGAACAGAAAGAACTGATCCTGGAGCGGCACCATTTGTCGTCGATTTATAAAGATACGCTGGAAGATTCTTTTTTCCTGGCCCGAAGCAAAAAATACGACTTTGAGCAACAAATCCTAGCAAGATTGGAACAGTGCGATGAGCAGCGGATCCCTTCATTTTGGCAGCTGCTGAATCCCTTATTCAAGCCCAACCCGGCGCGTACTTTAAATATTCTTTCTCTGTATGAAGCCCAGAGCCGTTTACGGCAGGAGGACCAGGAAGCGGTGAAAATAGAGATCGAGGAGCTGGGGGAGGATAAGGAACGCCTCAAGGCGGAGAGCATCAATGCGGCCAATATTGAATTGATCCGGGGCATCCTGGAATTTGCTGCGGAAAAAGCCGAGGGGTTTCGCTTTAGTCAACTCCTGACCACCTTGAAAACCCAGGAAGACCGCTATCAACGCCTGCTTGAAGGGGATCTCCTCTTTCACTCGCTCTTGAAGCTCTATGACTTAAGTGACATCAACATCCGGGAATGGCAGCAGGAAGCACATGAAGTCGTGGTCAACGCCACCGGCGAATTGGATCTTGATTATTGCCTGACCTGTATCGAATTCGATAACCCGGAACTGTTCGGCATAGAAAGACTGCGCATTGTCAAGCTTGGTGATCAAATGCTGGAAGAAGAGCTGGTCTTGCGTCATGGTGAGGAGTATTTTCGCAAATCGATCAGCATCAATGATTTCTTCTTTGAGGTGAAGGTAAAATGAGCAACCTGAATACAGCCCTGCGCATTTTCAAAAAGCTATTGGCTAAAGGTCAGCTGGACAGGGAGACGGAGAGTGATCTGTTCCTGGAATTCCGTAATCCGGAGGTCAGGCAGACGCTGACCCAGCTGGAAGAAGAGCTGGAATTCCGGATTGTGGAAGCTTCCAGTACGCTCTATCTGGTTCCGGCCGGCGGCAACAGCCTCTTGGGTTTTACCAGTAAGGATTTCCGGGAATGGGTCGCCTCCGATGCCCGTTTGGCGGATGCTTATCTGCTGAGTTATATTGCTATGTTTATTTTCTTCCTTTTTTACGGCGGCAGGAACCAGAACCCCAAGCAGCGGGAGTTTTTACGCATCAGCAAATTACTGGAAGAATTGGACCTGCGTTTTGCTTCTGCTTCCCTGAATGAAGATCAGACTTTGGCTCTGGAAGAGAAATATTCCTTAAACTATCTGAGAATTGCCGAACTGTGGGAAAGCAAGCAAGGTTTTGAAGAGAAGGGCCGAAAGACCAAAGCAGGAACCATTCTCAATACCTGCCGCTTGCTGGAACGGGAAAATCTGATCCGCATTCTGGATAATGAACGGGAGATTCGTCCCACCCGCAAACTGGATGACCTGATGCTGAACTACTATTTGAATGACAGCCGGGTCGAAGAGATTAGCAGCCTGTTTGAAGGAGCTGAAGCCCTTGCCGACCATTAACCGCATTCGCATCATTAACTTTTCCTACAATAACGACTCCCGGCATATCCTGGACGAGTCCTTTAACTTCCATGGCGGGGAGAATGCGCTGTTGAATCTTGCCAATGGCGGGGGAAAAAGCGTTTTGGTCCAGTTCTTTCTTCAGCCTGTTGTGCCGGGCATAAAAATTCAAGGGCGACCGATCGCCGGATTCTTCCACAAACAAAAACAGCCCACCTTCATCCTGCTGGAATGGAAACTGGATGGGGGAGGCGGCTATTTGCTGACCGGAATGGGACTGATTCCGGCTGAAGCTGCCGGCGGCGAAGAAGTGAAGGGGAAAATCAGATATTTTACCTTCACCTGCAAGTATAACGGGGGCAATGCCTTTGATATCAACCATCTTCCTCTTGCCGAGAAGCAGGGCAATTTGCTCCATTTGCTCTCTTTTCGGGAAGCGCGCGACTTGATGCGAGACAAGCAGCAGAAAGATCCCTACCTCTTTGGCTATTTTCCTGAAGATGACGGAGCAGTTTACGGCAGACATCTGGCGGAATACGGGATTGTCCAGGATGAGTGGCGCAATGTTATTGCCAAAATCAACGATAATGAAGGCGGCATTGAGGAAATCTTCCAAAAGTATAAGACTTCGAGTCAGCTTCTGGATGAATGGATTATTAAAAACATTGAAAAATCCATGTACAAAGAAAAGGCTGAACTGCACCGGCTGGAAGAAATGCTGGAGCAACTGGTGCTGGAAGTAACGGAAAATGAAAGTTATATCCTGGAGAAAGCGTTGTTCTCTGAATTTCTGGCCGTTTATGGCGAGCAGAGCAAAGGCCTGGCCGCTTTTCTCCAGAACCTGGAAGAGCAGAAAGACCTAGCGAAAAAACTGGCGGCACTGGGTGCTTATCTGACATCCCATTTGGATTCTCTGGAACAGAAAAAAGAAGAATACGAGCTGGAACGAGCTAAAGTCCGGTTGGAAGAACAGCGAATCGACTTTGAGGATCGTTCCCATATCTACATTCAAAAGAAGACAACGTATGAAGCAGCCCTGGAACTGTTAACCACAGTGGAAAACAGGCTTAAATGTACGGAAGGTTCTCTGGAACAAGCTCAAATGGCGGAAAAGATCCAACAGGCTGCCAGACTCTTGGGTGAGATCCGGCATAAGGCAGCCAAGCTTTC
>JBAQLX010000620.1:0-19253 GCA_049302315.1 Desulfosporosinus sp. | reverse complement strand
CAATGGAAGTGCAAGTGCCCATTAGGCTGCACAATAAATTTGAAATTGAAGTCAGAGATGCGAATACAGATGAAATTTTGAAGGAAGGCTTCGCTTATAACGTCATATTGGATCAGTATTTTTCTAGACTATTAAGCACGGACTCACCAGATAATTTGAAGAGCATCTCCTTCGGAACCGGCACCGGTACTATTGATGCATCCAGGACCACTATGTTCACGTACAGTGGTAATAAAACTGCGACTACGGTGGAGACGGTTAGAACTATCGAGTCAAGCTACATCAAAAAAACAATTGCTTTGGAGCCTGAAGAGTATGTGGGCTATGTATTTTCCGAGGTTGGCTTTTCCAATGGGAGTACTTTGACAACTCATGCCATGATAAAAGACTCTGAAGGCAATCCGATAACAATTGAAAAAACTGGCGTTAATCGAATTGTATTTTATGCCACCTTCTATATTACACTTCCACCATTGATTCTCGGACAACCGGCGCAATGGTATACCGCAGGTTCTAATGCATTGCTTACCAATCTTCTTGCGGGACACGGCAGAACAACAATCGCAAGAACAATAACGTTCTCAGGCATGAGAGGTGCTGTCAACACAACGAAATATCAAAGGACCTATGGCTCGGTTTCGACTACGAATGCAGGCAACAGCCCTGCGACACGAGAAGTCATCTCCAGCACACCAAGAGCGAGCATAAGCAGTTGCAATGGTCCAATAAATCTGATCGCTTGGGAGAATGTTTTTGCAATTGACATTCCCCATCCAGGTATTTGGGAGGAAATGCTCATAGAAGGTGTTACCCTTGGCGTCGGAGATGGTGTGATCACTGACTTCGATTTCCCGGTACCTGAGCTAATAGAAAACAGTGAGAAAATCTATGTGAACGGGATACTGAAGACCAAAGGCGTTGACTATTCTATGGATTATTTCAGTACAAACACTCCGAACAGTTGCTATAACCTTCTATTTAACAAACCGGCTACCAATCCACATAGACCTGAGCTTGGACCGATGTATAGAATTCAGCAAGGGCTCGACAGCATTATTGGCGCGAGTGCAAGCTCTAATATTAACTGGACAGACGAAAGTGGAATTAGTACAACCATTCCTTGGAGCCAATATGAAATGATGATTGATGCTGGTGAGCCTATTCTTCCGCATTCAATTTATCTCGGAGGTTACTCTAACTCAGGTTATATGTTAGCTCCAAAGCTATGGGGGTCCAATGACGGTGTGAATTGGACGCAGATATTCGCTTTGACAGGTGTTTCAAGTGATATCACTGTTTTGTATACCACCTACTCAACAACCGCATACAGGTATTGGAAGTTTGGTGGCTACAGCAGCTTGGGATACTACGATAGGATGTTTGGCCATAACAGAACCTATTTTCTCAGCGGAAGAAAAATGCTGAGATTTAATGAACCCATAGCTATTGATGATGTGGTTACAACGGACTTCAAAACCTCCATCATTCCCAAAACTAGCAATTTTGTTCTTGATATTAACTGGAAACTTAAGTTTGATAGGGGGATTTAGATGAAAGAACTGTTCAAAATGGTGATTTGTCCTCAGTGTATGCTTGAAATCTGGTACAGCACAACTTATGACCATATCACTTGCACAAAATGTGGTTTCAAAGTACCAGTGGAGCCGTATATTGCCGAGGAAGAAATTGAAAAAGCGCCGGAGAATATCGATTAAGGATTCGAATAGCCAAGAGGGGGTGATCTAATGCAGCTGGTTTTTGAAAATGATGGCGTTATTGGGACTGGCATGTATCCAGACTTTGTTCAGTTTCCCAAAACCGAGGGGCAAGTCTTCTTTATCCATCATGGTCTGCTTTACGGTACGCCAAGTAACAGATTACATGGGGATTTTGATAGTCCCATTTGGCAGGAGACTGTATATATCAGCCCTAAAGGAGATACAGGTCTAAGCAATCTGGAACTAAAAGCCCTTTCTGGTTTTGGCATAGTCGGCTGTTATAGAACACCTACCGCTCAGAAGCTTCTTATCAATGAGTACATGTTTGAAATGGACAAGTATTTAGATTCTGGTAGCATCAAATTCTCAATGGACACACCGATTACCTCTTTTGCATTGAGCCTCGAAAACCCACTTAATGAAAACCCAGAGTATGAGGGAAATGTAGCAATATCAGAGGAATCCAGCCTCTTGTCTCCAGGCAGCAAGGTTGTATTTGAATTTATTATCGGCGATAGTGAACCCTATCCGATGGGAACCTTTTATGTGGACCGGAGCAACTTTGAACTACTCGGTGAAAGTATCAATGTGGATGGCCGTAATATCATTGGCAAGGCCCTTGGAGATCAGAGCTTCGATGAAGGAAATACTTATCCTTACCAAATACTCCACCAGGCACTGAATAGTATTTTGATAAAAGCAAATATCAATGCCGATGAAATGTTAATCGAACACACAACGGCATATGCTGGCTATTCCTTTGATTTCAACATGAGCTATTTAGATGGCATCATGGAGATCCTGAAAGCCCTTGAAAACTGGCAAATCAAAGAATTGGTAGATGGTACGGTTGTAATAGGCTCAGGAACATACGCAGGCTTTGCAAGGAATTCAAGCTATGTGTTCGAGCGAGACAAGGATATCTTCTCAAGGAACATCGTCCGAGACGATCAGGAAGCCTACCGACGGGTTTGTGTTCATAACCGGGATTTCAGCATGAAGGTGTACCAGAATGTCCAGACCTATACCGGATGGAACCTTCAGGCGAACAAGACCCTTTACATCAACGTGCCGGAAGGAACAACACTCACGGATGCCGAGAGCTATGCCAACCAGATCGCAGACAGCCTGCAGTATGTTGGAAAAATCGAAAGCTTTACAGGCCCGTTCAGGCCGCAGCTTCTCTTGGGCGATGAGGCAGTGATCGTGAACAGTGAAGGCTCTACAAGTCTTGGACTGATCACTGAGATCACTCATCGTTTTGGTAAGGACGGGTTTTATACTGATTTCACCGTGGATAGCGGCGGCAAACTCGGCAAAGGCAGACTCAGTGACTACATCGATAGGATCACCAAAGACCGGACCAGCAGCAGCCGTGTTTATGAATAAAACAGTGCCTTGAGGTAATCAGGCTTTATATATCACATTAAGGCAATTGAGGCGTCTGCAGATAAAGCGGGCGTCTTTTTTGTACAGCAAAATTGAAGGAGGACTACTATGAAGGAAATTTGGAATTGGACACAAGCGGCTATTGCTGCAGCAGGCGGAGGTCTTGGGTACTTCCTCGGAGGCTGGGATGGCTTTTTGTATGCGCTGCTTGCCTTCGTTGTCATTGATTACATCACTGGCCTGATGTGCGCGGTTTTGGACAAGAAGTTGTCCAGCGAGGTTGGCTTTCGAGGCATCTTCAAGAAGGTGCTTATCTTCTCGCTTGTGGCCATAGGGCATATCGTCGACCAAAGTGTTCTCGGAGAAGGCTCAGCCATCAGAACGGCGGTTGTCTTTTTCTACCTATCAAATGAGGGTGTTTCCATCCTTGAGAATGCGGCGCATATCGGCTTGCCAGTGCCGCAAAAGTTAAAGGATATCCTGGAACAGCTTCATAACCGAAGCGACAAGGAGGGATCTTAAATGAATCTTCGAAAGTTAATTCTTATAAACAACGCCTGCTACAAGGCGGGCAGAACCATCACACCGAAGGGCATCATGGTCCATAGCACTGGGGCTAATAATCCCTATCTGAAACGCTATGTCGGTCCTGATGACGGACTTCTGGGAAAGAACCAGTACAACAATCACTGGAATCAGGACAAGCCTGATGGCAGACAGGTCTGTGTCCACGGCTTCATCGGCAAGCTAGCTGACGGAAGCATCGCCACCTATCAGACGCTGCCGTGGAATCATAGAGGCTGGCATGCCGGGGGCGCAGCGAACGATACCCATATCGGCTTTGAAATCTGCGAGGACGGTCTGACTGATGCCTCGTATTTTAATGCCGTTTACAAGGAAGCCGTGGAGCTTTGTGTTTATCTCTGCAAACTGTACAACCTCACCGAAAAGGATGTCATCTGCCACTCAGAGGGCCACAAACTTGGCGTTGCCAGCAACCACGGCGACGTCATGCACTGGTTTCCGAAGCATGGAAAGAACATGGACACGTTCCGTGCTGATGTAAAGGCTGGTCTTGCTCCCGTCGATCAAACCGCTACGAAGAAATACTACCGCGTCCAGCTTGGTGCATTTTCTGTCAAAGCGAATGCCGATGCCATGCTACGCAAGGTCAAGGCAGCTGGATTTACTGATGCCTTTATTAAATACAGCGAATAACACACCACTTAATGCCTACTGAAAGATCCGTCTTTCGGTAGGTATTATTTTTTTGCTTTTTCGTTCAAACGGCTTGTTCACCTCCATTGGGTAGTGAGGACGGAAGTTCTCAGATTGGAGGACACATGGATGGCAAATATTACCGGCACAAAACCAGAGATCAATTATGAAAAGAAGCCCATTTCACAGGAGCAATTACAGTGTGAGGTGGACTATATAAGGGCGCAAAGGATACTCGATTCCATGCTTCAAAATGGACTTATTTCCTTGTCTGAATTTAATAAAATCACCCTACTGAACCGTCAATCTTTCTCTCCAGCGCTGGCTTCGATCATGCCAGAAAAACGTTGATATAACAGTGCTTCAGAGGTAATATGTGACACTAACAAGGAGGTGAAAATTTGAAAAAGGTTACGTTAATAGCACCAAACAACGCAAATTCTAATGAGCAGCCTAAGCTGAGAGTCGCCGCATATGCCCGCGTTTCGACTGGCAGCGAGGATCAGCTGGTCAGTCTTGAAACCCAAAAAAGTCATTATGAATCCACCATCAAGGCAAATCCAGCCTGGGAGTTTGCGGGGATCTACTACGACGAGGGCATAACAGGTACCAAGAAAGAAAAGCTACCAGAGCTGCTTCGAATGATAAAAGACTGTGAAAAACGAAATATCGACCTCATCATGACGAAGTCGATAAGTCGATTTGCCCGAAACACCCTGGACTGCCTTGAGCTGGTCCGCAGACTGACCAAGCTTGGAATTTCCGTCTATTTTGAAAGTGAGAACATCAACACGGGTTCTATGGAAAGCGAACTCATGCTGTCGATCCTAAGTGGACTGGCCGAAGGAGAATCAGCATCCATTGCCGAGAACAACAAGTGGTCCATTCAACGACGCTTTCAAAACGGAACCTATAAAATCGGCTGCTCTCCTTATGGCTACGATGCTGTTGATGGTGAGTTGATTGTAAATAAGCAGCAGGCTGAAATTGTTAGGTTTATTTTCTCAGAGGTCTTGTCCGGTAAAGGCGTTCATATGATTGCAAAAGACTTAAACGCTCGCGGGCTTAAAGGCAAGAACGGCGGCCGCTGGACCTCTTCCACCATTCGAGGGATGATTGGCAATGAGAAATACATTGGCGATGCTATCTTTCAAAAGACCTACAGTGACAGTCAGTTCAACAGGTTTACAAATCGCGGAGAGCGGGAGCAATACCTGATTCAGGACCATCATGAGGCGATTATCAGCCGTGAGGATTATGATGCCGCTCAACTGGTCTTAGAACAGCGCGGCAAAGAAAAAGGCGTGGAAAAGAATGACGAGAAGTATCTGAACCGCTACCCTTTCTCTGGCAAAATCATCTGCGCCCAGTGTGGTGGAACATTTAAACGCCGTATCCACTCCAGCGGTAAAAAATACATCGCATGGTGCTGCAATACACATATCACGGAAATCGAGAAATGCTCCATGAAGTACATTTCTAATTCCGAATTAGAGTTTGCCTTTGTCACCATGATGAACAAACTCATTTTCGGGCATCAAATCGTTCTCAGACCTCTCCTTATGAGTCTTAGAGGCATTGATTCAAATAACAGCATGGAAACCTTACAGGAAATCGACAAAAAGCTTGCTGACATCGAAGATCAACGAAAAGTTCTCATGGGCTTACAGACACGTGGCTACCTTGAGCCTGCTGTCTTCACCAGAGGAAACAACGAGCTCTTACAGGAAGCTGAACAACTGCAGCGCCGGAAGGAATCTCTAATTAGCTTCATCAGCAACGACTCTCGTCACCTGAGTGAAGTTAGCGCACTCCTCCAGTTTGCAACAAAAGCTGCCATGCAGTCTGGCTTTGACGGGGAGCTTTTCAGCCGGTTTGTTGATCATATTATTGTCTATTCGAGGAAGGAAATCGGATTCGTATTGAAATGCGGCATAACGCTAAAAGAAAGGTTGGTGAAATAAACGGGCCATACCCCATTCGGATACAGGATAGAAAATGGAGTCGCAGTGGTTGACGAACACGCCGCAGAGCAGGTTCAGGCACTCTATCAATCGTACCTTTCTGGCGGTTCCTTAAGGACAGTTGCAATTATGGTAGGCATTGATGCCTTCCATGCCGGAATCGGTAAGATACTAAAAAATAGCCATTACCTTGGTGATGATTATTACCCCGCAATCATTGACCCAGATACCTTTGCTGCTGTTCAAGAAGAACGGTTTAGACGGGCATCCGCTCTCGGCAGAATACGCGAACCTAAAGAAGATAAGGCTGCTACCTACCCCACTACCTTCCACATCATCGAAGGGACACAAGTTTATGATGATCCTTTTGCACAGGCGGCATATGCCTATAGTCTAATAGAAAGCGAGGTGTAGATAATTGGTGACAAATAGAACTGTTACGGTGCTTCCAGCTAGGAACCATACCCGAAAAGATAGTGATGAAGAAAAACCAAAACTCCGTGTTGCTGCCTACTGTAGGGTTTCAACCGACAGTGACGAGCAGGCTACCAGCTACGATGCGCAGATCGAACATTACACAGCTTACATCAACGGCCACCCGGACTGGGCACTGGCAGGAATTTATGCAGATGATGGCATCTCCGGCACCAACACCAAGAAGCGTGAAGAATTCAACCGAATGATCGATGAGTGCATGGCGGGCAGCATCGACATGGTCATTACAAAATCTATCAGCAGGTTTGCCCGAAATACCCTGGACTGCCTGAAATACATCCGGCAGCTTAAGGAAAAGAGCATACCCGTTTTCTTCGAGAAGGAGAACATCAACTCCATGGATTCCAAAGGCGAGGTCATGCTCACCATCATGGCTTCTCTTGCCCAACAGGAAAGCCAGTCCCTCAGCCAGAACGTCAAGCTGGGGCTTCAGTACCGCTACCAACAAGGAGAAATCCAAGTCAACTGCAACCGCTTCCTTGGCTTTTCCAAGGATGAGAATAAGCGCCTGATCGTTGTCCCTGAAGAAGCAGAAATCATAAAGCGCATCTACCGGGAATACCTCGAAGGTGCCAGCATGCTGAAAATCAAGCGTGGCCTTGAAGCAGACGGCATTCTAAATGGTGCCGGAAATGAAAAATGGCATACCAGCAATATCAATCAAATCTTAAGAAATGAAAAATATATTGGGGATGCCCTTTTACAGAAAACATACACCACTGACTTCCTCACAAAGACTCGAGTAAAGAACCACGGCGTTGTACCGCAGTATTATGTGGAAAACAGCCACGAGGCCATTATCCCGCGTGAAATATTCATGCAGGTGCAGGAGGAACTCATAAATCGCCGCATCGTGCATACCAGCCCAAACGGTAAGAACAGGACCTTCAGCAGTACACACAGCTTTTCAAATATGATTATTTGCGGGGGCTGTGGAGAGTTTTTCCGTAGGATTCATTGGAATAACCGTGGGAAAAAGTCGATCGTTTGGCGCTGCATCAGCAGGTTGGAGAATACCGGCCAGTTCTGCGATGCCCGCACGGTACTGGAGAGCACCATTGAGCAGGTGTTGGTCAACGCCATCAATCAGACCCTCTGCGACAAGGACTCCTTCCTTTCCATCCTTAAGAATAACATCGAAACCGCCCTAAGCCATGAAAACGACACCACCCTGGCTGACATCGACAAGCGGCTTGATGAGCTTCAAACAGAGCTTGTGAAACTGGCTAACTCTAAGGCTGAATATGATAAAGTGGGCGATGAAATTTACCGTCTGCGTGACGAAAAGCAGAAAGTACAGCTCGAGATCATTGGGCGGGATGAACTGAAAAAACGCATTGATGATATGGGCGATTTCCTAAAGGGACAACCCACAGCAATTACCGAATATGACGAGTCCCTTGTCCGGCGGCTAATTGAAAAAGTCACCGTCTACGAGGACAAATTCACCGTGGAATTCAAATCCGGCGTGACGGTGGATGCGGAAGAATAATGGCAACGAACAGGTTTGTGACATTTTACTGCGTAATCTTTTATATATTAAATTCTTTACCATCTTCTTTCAGGACAACATTTTCCGAAATGCCAATAAACGAATCCGGTTTCATTGTATGGATAGGTATTATCTGTTTCGGTTCTAGCTCTGTTATTACCCTACGAATATCGGAAACGGTGGCGTGACCGCTGGTGTGCAACACATCTACGATAAAGCCTGATTTATCCAAACAATTCTCAAACTCCCTTTGATATTCACTATCACGGTACCCGTTCCAAAGTGAATACACAAACAGTCCATTTTGCAGACCAGCAATTTCAATATCTCTTCTCATTGATGGTCGGGAAGCCATAACGACTTTGTTTTGCTCCTCTCTCAGCTTATCTTTTGGAATGTAGAAAGGTGAAAAACGCTTGGCGTATTCCTCGCCGATTTTATTGAAAATCTTTTGCGTTAGCCGATAGGGGTAAAATACCTTGATATTAGGATAATCCCCGGATGGATAAGGCAGATGGTTATTGCCAAGCAGCCTAAGTTCATACAGGATGTTAGCGGTGTATACATCAATAACAAAAATCCTACCAAGTCTCGACGCCGCTCTGTAAAAGCTGACGAGGCGATCGATATTCTGGCTGGATGACTGAAATAACACTGGCCCTCTGAAATCTTCAATTTTTTTAACAAGCCGCTCTTCAAGTTCCTGCTCGGTCATAACTTCTTCATCCAGCCGCCCGAACATTGTTCCTTCAGTCAATAGCGCGTCAGCGCCTTTCTTAGCTTTGTTAATAAATCGTTCAAGGCAGACGGCCTTCCGGCCATGTCCTCGAAAGTCACCTGTATAAATTATGGTTTTTTCATTATCCGATATCTCAAACGCTGCTGCGTCAAAGGCTGAGTGATCCATCAAGAAAGGCATAATTTTAAAGTTGCTAATTTGAAATGGCTTATACATGGTAAATTCACGAGATCCAAAAAGGGGTTGAACAGGCAGCATGAAAAGTGCAGATATCTCAATGATTTTCTTAGTACCCTTTGACAAGTATACAGGGATGGCAGGATTGATGTAGTGCAGCAATCCATAATGATCGATATGGGCATGAGAAATTATCACTGCGTCAAACTTCGGCAAGTCCCAGCTATAAAGCCCCTTGATATCGGGCAACACTCCTAACTCCAGGAGCTTATTATACGGATATGAGGAAACCTCATCTTCAATAGGCTTAGCATTCAGAAATAACGGGTATCCAGCGTCAATTAATATCCTGCTATTGCCCGACTTAAGCTCTATGAGAGTGCCCCCAATCTCTTTTGTCCCCCTATAAATCGTTATCTGCATCCACAAAATCCTTCTTTGAATAGCTGTAGGTTGCTCTGTCAAAGCCAATATTTAAATTTGCCAAACCATCATGTATCAAGCCTACCACAGCTTCGGTAAATAAAGGGTGATATTTTTCTGCGAGGATATGAGTCATCAGGTGGCTGAATTTTCTCCCATCATTTTTTATTGCTGCCGCATCGCTCGTATCCGGTGCTGTGCCATATTTTCCAAACGAGAAGAGCGAATCTTTGGCAACACAGCCATCGTACATAAGCGCAGTATAAAAGAGTGTCTCGCCAATCACTCCAAGCCCTTTGTTTCCACCGCATTTTAATTCAATCAAATGGAGTGTCTGTCCGTCCTTGTCTATACCCCACATATCAATTGCGCTTGCTCCCCGAGAAAACACAGCGTTATTTTTTGTGATTGTATCAATAAACACTCCAGTCGGCAGTTGATTGAAAAGCTTATTCTCATCGATATTCCAGCGTTTCGAGAGCAGTTCTTTACCCTCGTGAAATACAAACCAAGACTCAATTTGCCGTTCCATCTTTTTGGTCTCAATAACATCTTCTCTTTCCCGAAGAGAATGGTTAAGTAAAAATGTATTTGATGTGATCCATTGTATAAAATCAAAGATGGTCTCCCTCTTGCTCTCATCTATGAAAAACCATGCCGGGAAGATTCTTGACATGCTGTAAAGCCTGTATAGAAAGCGGTTATAGTGGCAAGCCTCGGGGCAACCATATTTATACATCAAATCTTTTCGTGCCGCAAAGTCAAGCACTACATAATCTATCTCAGCAGATAGCCAATACTTTAATATGAGAGCCCAACCCTCAAAAGCTACGCTGTCGTTTTGCATATCCTGAGCGGCATTTTTTATGAATACATTCAGAACTCGATTCTTAATAGCGAAGTCAATATCTCTTGGCAAATCAGCCCCTGATACCCTGCTACGCTCCTTCAGCTGTCTGACTATTTCATCTTTGCCGATGATAAGGGAATACTGTTCTTCGGCATTTAACAGGTGAGCAGCATATCCACTGAAAACATCGCCGACATCATAATGCTCTCCATCAAAAACAGTCATGATATCTTTGTATGCCTTTATCGCATTTGAGGCAAGCTCTAACTGTTGAAATGCATTGGTATTATCTTTGCGGCTTATTGCATTCTTTGCGGTGTCAATAATGTTAATCAAGTCGTGCGCCCAAATAGCGTATCTGGAATGAAGCAAGTTTCCACAGGCCTCGTCCTTAACCGCTCTCTCCAGCCTGCGCAATACCATTCCTTCAGACCTACCTTCTTTGAAAATATCATTTTCAAACCCGGCGCTCAGCCTATTCTCATAGAATTCCAGTATTCTGTTTATGTACTCAAAATTGCGATCTGCCATAAACCATACCTCCTCACATTATCAATAACAAACCCAATGCACTGAAAATCGTCAATGTGGGCTATCATTTTTATTCTAACATCCAACCTGACCACACAACCTCAATTTTTTCAAAAAACATCTAAATCGACCACTCGCAAACCCCTGACATCTATCCTGACCACTCGCCAAGCACTGACATCTAAATTGACTTCTCGTAAGGGTTTAAGCCTATTTGGACATATTCCCGCGAAGCAAAAAAATCACATTTTCCGTACCGAGATCGCGAACACTAAATCACACACAAGGCTTATATCAAGCCTTTCTACACACCCCGTTCTAAGCCCTTGACATCAATACTACCGTCTCAACGTGTTGCGTCCAAGGGAACATATCCAATGGCTGCACGCTTTTAACTCCATATCCTCCCTGTGTTAGGACACCGAGATCCCGAGCCAGGGTTCCTGGTTCGCAAGACACATAGATGATCCGCTGGGGCTTCAGCTCCAGTAAACGTTGCACGACGATCAGATGCATTCCTGTTCTGGGCGGATCTAAGACGACGACATCGGGCTGCTCATCTAACTTCATCATCCGCGCCTCGACTTTGCCCTTTAGAAATTCAACATGGCCGACAGCGTTATTGTTAGCTGCGTTTTGGATGGCATCCTCAACGGCATACGGATTTTCCTCGACGCCCGTTACCTTCTTGGCCTTTGAGGCCAGAGCTAAAGCGAGTGTCCCAATCCCGGAATAAAGATCCCAGACAATTTCGTCTCCGGTCAGAGCAGCCCCCTCCAGAACATGAGAGTAAAGGACGTCCGTTTGATGGGGATTTACTTGCAAAAACGATAACGGTGAAACGTCAAAGATCATGCCGAGAATCGTTTGGCTGAATGCTTCCTCTCCCCACACCAGCACTAAACCCCCTTCCGCATCGGTTCGCCAGACAGAGCGAACCCCTTCCTTAAATAGAGCCTCAAAGAATTCCGGGTTATCTTCGGCAGATAAAACTTTGGTAGGCTGCCCCTCTAAAAGTAAGAGTCCTTCTCCCCTTGTGTTCTCACGCAACGTTAAGGTGTGTATTTCCGCAAACCCATCAGTCAAAAATTCCTCAGTTAGTCGAATCCAGCGGTTCATACGCTCACTTAACAAAAGACAATCCGGGAAATGGACAAGGTCCTTGGATTTTTCCTTGTAATATCCCACTTTACCGGTTGGTTCACGGTGAAGACGCGCCTTATTGCGATAACGCCATGGAACAGGCATCCCGATAATAGGCTTGACCTCAACGCTTATTTTTCCAATTCTTGAGAGTGCATCCTCCGCCCAACGATGCTTCCACAGTAGGGTCTCCTCGTAAGTCATATGCTGGAGCTGGCATCCCCCACACCCTCCAAAGACAGAACAAGGGGCAGCAATGCGTTCAGGCGAAGGTTTGATAATACTCAGAAGCCGAGCCTGCTGCCATTTCTTTTTAGCGTTATACACTGCAACCTCCCCGGTTTCTCTAGGAAGAAGCCCGGGCACGAATGTTGCTATACCGTTCAGATACCCTATACCTGAGCCGTCGGAGATGAGCCGGAGACATTCTAACGTTACGTTATTCTCCGTGGTTTTGTAAACAGATTTATTATCGTTCATGTGAATCTCCTTCTTAAGCATATGAAAGAAAAAAACAAGTCAAAGATGCCATGGATATTTAATAACGCTGAACCCATAACGCGGCGGCCATTAAAATATTCCAGGTTCCATGGGCCACAACAGCAGGCCAAATACTCGCAGATCTCTCGTACAACCAGGCAAGTACCACTCCTCCAATGAACAATGGTAAGAATCGGACAACATCATAATGTAATGTCGCAAAAAATAGTCCTGTTAATAGCATTCCTTTACCCCGCCCAAGGGCTTGGCGAAAGGGCGGGTATATTAAGCCACGGAAAAGCATCTCTTCCTTGAGTGGAGCTACTACTCCGCCTAATAAAGCGAGAAGTCCAAATTCCCATTTGTAGTTTACCCCTTTTACCGCTACTGTAAAACTTTGCGGCGCTGGGGTTCCAAATACGTTCGTCAAAATGTTTCCTAAAAGACCAATACACACAAACAATAAAATTCCAACTACAAATCCCAACACAACAAAGCGTTTGAGCGGCTTAACAAAACCCAGATCAGAAAATGGTCGACTTATAAGGCGCAGAAATATCCAGATAACAACGATATAGACCAGAGCATCCCCAAAGCCAACCCCAATAAAGTGGAGAATCCCGCGCATAGAATCTAAGTCATTCGGCGTTTCCAACCATCCGAGCGGATATTCAATTAACGTTACAAGCAAAATCAGCAACAATCCTTGCCAAATATTCCAGGCAGGTCGTCTAGGCGGAATCCGCTGCTCAATTCTTCTACCCATTTCACTCATCCTCTATCTTAAATGTTATGGAACGTTAGAGAACAATCCCTTCCTTTTCAAATTCTAACTGTTGCCTTGGAAATTGTCCATAAAAATGCATAAGGAAGGGAGTCCCTGCAAGCAGAGACTCCCTTTAAAACCATTCAATCTGAATGATGCAATTACTGACCAATACCCTGATTAATGCCAATGTCCTAACGTTCTACAATCATGGCAACGCCCTGTCCGCCGCCGATACAAAGTGTAGCCAAGCCGCGATGGGCATCTTGACGCTTCATTTCGTACAGTAAGGTCACAAGAACACGCGTTCCGGAAGCACCAATCGGATGACCAAGGGCAATCGCTCCGCCGTTCAAATTCGTCTTCTCAATGTCAAGCTGCAACTCGCGACCGCAAATTAAGAATTGAGAAGCAAATGCTTCGTTAGCTTCTATCACTTCAATATCTTCGATTGTGAGTCCGGCTTTTTTTAAGGCCTTACGGGTTGCCGGAATGGGTCCGGTTCCCATAATCAGCGGTTCTACTCCTGCCGTTGCCCAAGACTTGATGGTCGCCAGCGGGGTTAAGCCCAGCTCCTGCGCTTTCTCTTTGGCCATAACCACGACGGCGGCGCCTGCGTCATTAATACCTGAAGCATTTCCGGCCGTAACGGTCCCACCCTTTTTAAAGGCGCCCGGCAGCTTAGCCATGGCTTCATAGGACGCGCCAAAACGGGGAAATTCATCTTGGGAGACAATTTTGGGATCACCTTTCTTTTGCGGAACGGACACCGGAACAATTTCCTCCACAAATCTACCTGCTTTGATCGCGGCTTCCGCACGCTGTTGACTTAAAACTGCATGCTGATCTTGTTGTTCACGGGTAATATTAAACTGTTCCGCAATGTTTTCAGCCGTTAAGCCCATATGAATACCATGTATAGCATCCGATAAGCCATCAGTTATCATAGTATCAACAACCGTATTATTGTTCATCCGATACCCTGTCCGAGCACCGGGCAGCGCATAAGGGGACAGAGACATGCTCTCGCACCCACCGGCAACAACAATATCAGCGTCCCCGGCCATAATGGTCTGAGCGGCGCACATGACAGTTTTTAGTCCCGATCCACATACTATATTGAGTGTCCAGGCGGGAACTTCCTTAGGCACTCCGGCTTTAAGAGACGCAGTACGAGCAGGATTCTGACCCAGTGAACTTTGGAGCACGTTACCCATAATAACTTCATCAACTTGATCAGCTGTGATACCTGCTCTTTTAATTGCTTCTGCGATAGCAATAGCGCCTAACTCTACGGCCGGTATTTGCGCAAAGGCACCTAAAAAAGAACCTACGGGTGTACGTACAGCACTGACAATGACAACTTCTCTCATTTTAAAACAGTCATCTCCTTAAATTAATAATTCCACAAATAATTTTAATAATTTTCATTTAGCGGCACCTTAAGTGCACTTCACTAAAAATACCAGTTATTTCATTAACCAGTCCCGTTTATTATAACACTCAAACCCCATAATTGGTATAACTAAGGTTGATTTATTTACCTTCATGTTTCTGTCGAATGCATATAGATGGCGGTGGTATTCAACCAACCGCCAGCGTCTGTGGGCTTGTATTCTTTAGCAATTTACACAAATGAAATTTTACCCGTTCCTTTAGTTTTTAGACGTACGCTATTATCGACCTTCAAAAACAGGTTTACGTCGTTCTAAAAAGGCTGTAGTGCCCTCATTTTTATCTTGTGTACTAATCGCCAGGCCGAAAACCTCTGCTTCATAGGCAATCGCACTGTCAAGGTCCATGTTAATCCCCCGCTGAACAGCACTTTTACTTAACTGTACGGCAACGGGTGCACACGCTAAAATTTTATTCGCCAGCTTAAGGGCTTCTTCCATAAGATTGTCTAAAGGATAAACATGATTCACCAAGCCAATACGATAAGCTTCCTGGGCATCAATGAGTTCTCCTGTAAATAGCAGCTCACAGGCTCGATTTGTACCAACCAGACGGGGCAAACGCTGAGTACCTCCAAATCCGGCAGTGACTCCCAGAGTTACTTCCGGTTGACCAAACTTCGCAGTTTCACTCGCTAAACGTATATCGCAAGCCATGGCTAACTCGCATCCGCCACCTAATGCAAATCCATTAATAGCGGCGATCACGGGTTGAGGTAAAAGTTCAAGCTTCCGAAAGGCTAACTGGCCTAATTGACCAAAACGTCGGCCTTCCAGAGTATTATACTCTTTTAGTTGAGCTATGTCCGCGCCGGCAACAAAGGCCTTCTTTCCACTGCCGGTGACTATGACCACTTTTACACTGGAATTACTCGCTATCTCATCCAGTACTGTGGACAGTTCTGTCAGTGTGTCCGGGTTTAAGGCATTTAAGGCTTTAGGTCGATTGATGGTTACGGTGGCAACAGCACCGTTTTGTTCAAGAATAAGATTGGTATACTCCACGCTTTGTCCTCCTCGTAGTCACGAATCACTTCGCAGACTATAATATCGTGTCTTGGTCTGAGAGAGGCATCCCTCCGGAGACCTGAATCAGGATTATTTAACGCGCTGAGTTAAGCTCCGTAGTTATGAAAGCCCCGACCGGATTTCCGTCCAAGCCAGCCCGCTTTAACGTATTTACGAAGTAATGGGCATGGGCGATATTTATCGCCGAGACCTTCATGAAGAACTTCCATAATAGATAAGACTGTATCCAGTCCGATCAGATCCGCTAACTCCAACGGACCCATAGGTTGATTCGTGCCTAACTTCATACATTTATCGATTGATTCCGCCGTGGCTATGCCCTCATAAAGTGTGCAAATGGCTTCATTAATCATAGGGATTAAGATCCGGTTAGCGGCAAATCCAGGGGCATCATTAACTTCTACCGGTGTTTTGCCCATCGTCCGGCTTAAAGTTTCGATCGTTTTATAGACTTCGTCGCTAGTGGCCAAGCCACGAATAACCTCAATGAGCTTCATCACCGGAACGGGATTAAAAAAGTGCATACCAACCACGCGATCCGGACGTTTGGTGAATGTTGCTATCTCAGTGATCGGTAATGAGGATGTATTGGTCGAAAGTATCGTATGTTCCGGGCAAATTATGTCGAGTTGAGAAAACACTTGTTCTTTTATGGCTATACTTTCCACAGCGGCTTCGATAACCAAGTCAGCTGCTGCTGCGTCCTGCAGAGAAGTCGATTGAGTAATACGACCTAAAGCAGCCTCTTTTTCTTCAACAGTAAGCTTTCCTTTTTCAACACTACGGCCGAGATTTTTCTGGATGATGCCGAGACCCCGCATGACAAATTCATCCTTAATGTCATTTAAAATAATGGAGTAACCTGCTTGCGCAGCAATTTGGGCGATTCCTCCCCCCATTTGTCCAGCTCCTATTACCATGATTGTCTTCATATTTACTCCTCCATTTTCTTTGGTATAGCGTTCAACCTTTTACTCCTTACAATATCCACACCCACCAAAAATATGCGCCGCATCTTCCGTCACCTTGACCGCGGTATCACTGACAAACACTCTGACCATCAAGACTTGTTTAGCATTTTGGCATATGAAAGCACGACCATCCGAAGGGAGACTGCTTACTCTTTATCCATGGTAAACGTCCATCCACAATAGAATCCTTTCGGATGGGGGTCTGGTGGGCAAGCAATGCAACTCGTCCTAATTCGAGGGTCAATCGTAGAAGCGAATAAAGAGTACTCAACTTCTCCAACAGGCTTACAAGGATGGTCTGGAAGACTTTTTCGTTTTCGGGCAGACTGGACGCGACAATCGAGCATTTTAAAAATTAAAGTCCGATTATCTGATCTGGAGCATTCTTGAACATTTAGAAAGGCATATAGTCGAAACTTTAGCGCTCTTTCCAATGCATCCAGCCCCCCATTTTTAGGCAAGCCAAGGAAAGCCATAATGCGTTTAGCCTCAATGACAGTAAACCTTCGCCAAGCCTCGGTATCAAGCTCCACCGCCTCATCAAGTCCGCGCGCTTGCTCAATGGCTTGGAACCATAGCCCGTCATGTGCTAACCAACGTTTGGCAAAGTCCTCTAGTAGTTCAAGAGCTTGTTCCCGTGTTAAATCTTCTTTAGAGTTTAAGGTTCTCAATCCTCCTCTTCTTTTTACAACCAATAAGTAATAATTTTATAATTTTGACTATTTATTTTACGTAAATAGTATTCTCGACAGAGAACTGAATTCCTGCTTTCCGAAAAAATATTCTTCTCAAATACGTTCATCGATAGCTTTCATTTCTTCGATACTATCCTTAACTATCCTAAAACTTGGGCTGGCATTTTTCCACAAAAGCAGGCGCTAATGTACCCTCTTACAACTAATGTACCCCTCTTTTAATTTAAAAAGGCGGCTTTTGCCGCCTTAATATTTCCAAGTTTCATCTAACCTTCGTTATTTTGACTTCGTTGTTTTAACATATCTTCATAAATGTACATCAGTTCCTTATCAAAGAGCGAACGCTTCATGTCAACAGCCAACTCTCTGACCCTTATCAACATATCCGCAGCGTCTTCGTCCGACATCTCTTTACCATACTCAAGGAGAAATTTCGCTTTGATGGACGCCGTCCCCGAGTGCTTTCCTATTACTATCTGACGTTCGGATCCAACATCTTCAGGACTGAATGCCTCATACGTTTTCGGGTTCTTCATCATCCCGTCGGCGTGAATCCCGGATTCATGCGCAAACATATTGCTGCCCACAATCGATTTCCAGGGCGGAAGCATCCGACCCGAGGCTCGAGCAACATATTCAGAAACCTCGACAAAGCGTTCCGTCGCGAAGCATAAATCCGTATCGAGTAAGTGCTTTAAGGCCATAACCACTTCTTCCAAGGCTGCATTACCAGCTCGTTCTCCCAAACCATTTACCGTAACCCCAACATGTGTTGCTCCGGCCTTTACTCCGGCTAGCGCATTAGCAGTTGCCATTCCAAAATCGTCATGCGTGTGCATTTCAACGTCAATGCCCGTTTTTTCGATCAGGGTTTTAATATTGTCATATGTTTTGAACGGATCCAAAATCCCCACAGTATCACAATAGCGCAAACGATTCGCACCTGCGTTTTTGGCTTCTTTTGCAAATTCCACTAAAAAATCCATGTCTGAGCGTGAGGCATCTTCCGCATTGACGGATATATACACTCCTTCACGTTTAGCAAAGCTTGTTGCCTTGACCATCCGCTCCAAAACATCCTCACGGGTGGTCATAAGTTTATGCTCAATATGAATATCTGAGGTGGAAATGGAAATCGCCACAGCATCGACTCCACAAGCCAAAGAGGCTTCGATATCAGGAATTACCGCGCGATTCCAACCCATAATGCTTGCTTTTAAACCTAATTTAACTATATCACGAATGGCTTGCGATTCATCGCCGCCCATAACAGCAACACCGGCTTCGATTTGCTGAACTCCAAGCTCATCAAGCAATCGAGCAATGCGCACTTTTTCTTGATTTGAGAAAACTACTCCTGCCGTTTGTTCTCCGTCGCGCAAAGTTGTATCCACAATTACTAAATGTCTCATTAGTTAGCCTCACCTTTCTTTTTAACTGGCAGAAAATTATGAGCTTTGTATACGGCTAAATTCCCTCTAACGTATATAATAACATGATCCCTCTTGAGTTTAAAGGTTATCTATTTCTTTATACTGTATACATAATACCCACAGCGTATCATTGATTTATGCTAATTTTTCCTTGAGCAACTGATTGACAAGCCCCGGATTGGCCTGCCCCTTGGTAGCCTTCATAATTTGCCCGACGAGAAACCCAATCGCTTTATCTTTTCCAGCTCGGTAGTCCTCTACCGATTGAGGATGAGCAGCAAGCACA
>JBAQLX010000619.1:0-3729 GCA_049302315.1 Desulfosporosinus sp. | reverse complement strand
CCGGTAGGGATCGCCGGATTAGGGGGCTTGGGCTCCAATGTGGCTTGGCACTTGGTGCGCAGCGGGTTCTCACACCTAGTCATGGCTGATTTTGACCGTGTGGAGGCCAGCAACTTAAATCGACAGGTCTATTTCCCAGATCAATTAGGTCTCTTGAAAACTAAGGCCCTGGCTGAGAACCTCTTGCGGATCAACCCGGACTTATGCCTGGAATTGTGGTCAGTCCGCGTAACCCCTGCCAATGTCCAGACGCTATTTGGTAAATGTCCAGTGTGGGTAGAGGGATTTGACCAGACCCCATCTAAGAAAATGTTCGTGGAAGCAGGTCTGACATCTGGGAAAAAGGTCGTCAGCGCTTCCGGGCTGGCTGGTTGGGGAGACACGGATACGCTCCATACCCGACACTGGGGTTCTGGCTTATCTGTTGTCGGTGATTTCTGTACAGCAGTGGCAAAAGACCAACCCCCACTCTCCCCCCGTGTTGGAGTGGTCGCGGCTAAACAGGCGAACTTAGTCTTAGCCTGGGTACTAGGCAAAGGAAGTGATCAATGATAAGCGGAATTTCAAACAGGCATACCCTTCCCGCTGGCATCTATGCCCTTACCTCCGAACTCCACTCTCAAGGCCGCAGCAATATCGAGGTGGCCCGTGAGATCTTGGCCAGCGGTGTACCGATCCTTCAGTACCGGGAAAAGGCCAAGAAGTTTAGGAAAATGTATGAAGAGTGTCTGGTTCTACGCGCTATGACCCAATATTACGACGCCTTGTTCATTATCAACGACCACTTGGATCTGGCTTTAGCGGCGGATGCAGATGGCGTGCATATCGGGCAAGACGACTTACCATTGTCGAAGGTGCGCGAGTTAGTTGGCCCCGATCTCCTGATCGGTGTTTCTACCCATTCGCCAGCTCAAGCATGGGCCGCCGTGAGCGGTGGCGCAGATTACATCGGAGTGGGACCGATATTTGCCACCAACACCAAAATCGATGTGTGTGATCCGATAGGACTGGACTATTTAGACTACGTAGTCAAGAATCTGGCGATCCCCTTTGTCGCAATCGGCGGAATCAAGGAACACAATTTGGCCAAAGTCGTCAAGGCGGGCGCTCGGACCGTCGCCTTAGTCACTGAGATTGTGGGCAACCCCGACATTCCGGGCAAGATAAAGAGTTTACAACGTATTATGGAGACCCTGACCTAAGCGCAGTATGAAGTATATAGAAAGAGTGTGATTCAATGAGTACACAAATGGAACAGGCCAAAAATGGAGTAATAACAGCGGCAATGCAAACGGTCGCTGGCAAAGAGGCGCTTACTGCTGAAGAAATCAGGCTCCGGGTGGCGGCGGGCAGCATTGTCATTCCTGCTAACCATAATCACACATCTTTGAGTCCGGAGGGCGTTGGTCTTGGACTTAAGACGAAGATTAATGTCAATTTAGGTATCTCCCCGGAATGTGCCAATCTCGAGAGTGAGCTTGCCAAAGTACGCATGGCTCTAGACATGAAGGCGGAAGCAATTATGGATCTGAGCAACTACGGCAAAACCGTTGAATTTCGCCACCAGCTCATTAGCATGTCCCCGGCAATGATCGGTTCTGTCCCTATGTATGATGCTCTTGGCTATTTAGACAAGAAATTGGAAGACATTACACCCCAGGAATTCTTAGCCGTGGCGGAACAGCACGCCCGAGACGGTGTTGATTTCGTTACCATCCACGCCGGCATCAACAGGGAAACTGCCCAGCATTTCCGCCAGACCTCCCGAGTTACCAACATCGTTTCCCGGGGCGGGTCTTTACTGTATGCCTGGATGGAATTGACCGGGCAGGAAAACCCTTTTTACGAGTATTTTGATGATCTCCTGAATATCTGCACAAAATATGACGTGACGTTAAGTTTAGGAGATGCTTGCCGACCGGGCAGCATTGGCGATGCCACAGACGGAGCCCAAATTTCCGAATTGATCGTGTTGGGAGAATTGACTCAAAAAGCTTGGCAACGCAATGTTCAAGTCATGATTGAAGGACCCGGTCACGTTCCCTTGCATGAAGTTGTGGCTAATGTTCAGTTGGCGAAAAAGCTTTGCTTTGGCGCGCCCTTCTACATTTTGGGGCCGTTAGTCACCGACGTTGCTCCCGGTTACGATCACATCACCAGTGCGATCGGCGGAGCTTTAGCCGCCTCGGCAGGAGCAGATTTTCTCTGCTATGTGACACCGGCCGAACACCTTCGTTTGCCCACTTTAGACGACGTGCACGAAGGGATAATTGCCGCCAAAATCGCAGCACATGCCGGAGATATCGCCAAAGAGATACCCGGAGCCGCCGAATGGGACAGGAAGATGAGCCAGGCCAGACAAGATTTGGATTGGGATAAAATGTTTGGTCTAGCCTTGGACCGTGAAAAACCGAAGCGCTATCGTCAGGAGTCCGCCCCCGAGCATCAGGACAGCTGCACCATGTGCGGGGAAATGTGTTCGATGCGCCTTATGAACCGTATTATGGACAAATAGTTTCTTCAACGATCCGTGGGACAAGACACATACGGTGCACAACTAAATCCCCCTACTAAATTGCTAACTTTTAAAATTGTATACTCCATTCTCTGTGATTAGCATCGTCATTTTAGCGTCATGCTCGCCAACCGGTACTTGAGGAATAACTTGACATTCGAAACCAAGAGCAACTCTGGGTATTAAAGGATTTAACAGCATAAATAAGCGGTCATAATAGCCACCCCCATACCCTAAACGATTCCCTTGCAGATCAAACCCAGAACCTGGTACTATAATTAAATCGATTTCTAAGGGTTCCACTACTCCAAGAATCAATTTGGGTTCACGAATTCCATAAGCTCCTAGTTCAATATCCTGTATCAGATCACGTACTTCGATAGGAAGGAGTATACCTTTGGGTGCACAGCGGGGTAATACTAGCTTTTTCTTAACTGCTATCGTTGCCTCCGCCAAGTCCGTAGTCTCTACTTCTTCACGAAAGTTAAGAAATAACATCACGGTTTGAGCCAGTTGGAACTCCTGTAAATCCATAAGTTTTTGCTGAATAATTACGCTTTTTCTTTTTCTTTCTTTCTCTCCTAATGAAGTCCGCCGAAATAAACACGCTTGGCGCACGTCGGCCTTTATAGACTGTTGTTCCTCACTCATGTCAATACTTCCCCTTCAGAAAAATCTCGTCCTTATTATAAATGTTCGATCACTAGAGAGAAAAGCCTCCCTATTTTTAATTCTTTATGAGTGTTCTTATAATTCTTTATGAGTGTTTTTAGTTATTTTCCAAGAAATAGCCGAACAAGTACTGGTTATATCAATATTTCAGCCCTCAAAGTTATCCACATTCCAAATCTAATTGTACCGCCTTGTTCCTCAGTTATCCACACTATCCACAGGCTTTGTGGATAATGTGATCCCTAAACCGACTATTTACCTTCAAACCGCAAAACAGCTTCTACAACTTATCTACAGACTTATCCACATTATCCACAGCTCCACCTTATCCACAGAACATACGCTCGTGGTACTTGTGAGGGACTAATATTTTGATCTATCGCGTTTCAATCTTCCGGTTCACCAAACCCATTGCCTGCGTAAACTCTTCCATTCTCAAAAATTTTGCCATCCCTGCAAAAACCACAACTCCAATCGCTGTTCCAGTAACCAGTACGATCAACGAAGCCAGCGTGCGAACGCCAATCAACGGGGTCAGCCAT
>JBAQLX010000618.1:0-4419 GCA_049302315.1 Desulfosporosinus sp. | reverse complement strand
GGCTTCTAGAGTACTAATATGCGCTTCCGCTAGATCAAGGACGTGGATATAATCCCTAATACAGCTTCCATCAGGAGTATTATAATCTGTCCCAAATACTGATATTGCCTCACTTTGTCCCAAAGCTGTTTTAAGGACCAAGGGAATTAAATGAGTTTCCGGAGTATGATCTTCTCCTATCGACCCATCCAAAGATGCCCCCGCAGCATTAAAATAACGTAAAGCAATCCATTTTAAGCCATAAGCTTGTTCCAACCAATAAAATGATTGCTCAATCATAAGTTTTGAGGCACCATAGGGATTGATCGGTACCGTTTTCGAAGCTTCTGGAATAGGAACCACTTCAGGCAGTCCATAGGTCGCCGCTGTGGATGAAAGGACAATTTTGTTGACCCCGTGCTGAAGCAACGTAGAAACAAATCGATTGGTTTTAGCTGTATTCTCGTAGAAGTAAAGATCTGGCTTAATCATAGACTCCCCAATGAGACTTCGTGCAGCAAAATGAATCACAGCATCCACCTGATGATCTTTAACAATCTGACCGATAAGCTCTGAGTCGCTAATATCCCCTTCATAAAAAATAGCCTGTGGGGATACAGCTCCGATGTGGCCCATAACTAAACTATCCACAACGACAACTTTGAAACCTCGATCAATTAAAGCCTGAACAGTATGGCTACCAATATACCCCGCTCCGCCTGAAACTAGAATTGTTTGCAATACATTCACCTCTTTATAATAATACAATATTTTCTCATCGGTTATTATTTAGTCACTTGCTCTCTCTTACCGTTTGACCTGAAATCATCACCTTTCCTTCAAGTTCCATCGAACATAGGAGTGAGAGCAGTGCATTGAGATTTCCGTCAAATATATCAAGAAAATCCCTAACCCCTATAGTGTTCTCATGGTTGTTAACACATAGGCGTTCTAAGATCAATCTTTCCTGGGGAGATAAAATCGGGGTCTCTGTTTCAGGCATTTTCCGAGTAGGATGATGTTCAGTCGCTAAATCTGATGTAATAGTGTCCGCAGATTGTCGTTGGGGCCACTCATCTACTAAATTCACGAGCTGTTTCGGCTCAAGGTATATTTCAGCCCCCTTCTGTAGCAAACGGTTTGTTCCGAAGCTCTCCGGTGAGTAAATACTATTTGGCACGGCGAACACTCTCCGTTTTTGTTCCATCGCATAGCCCGCCGTGATCAGAGCGCCGCGTCTCTCTCCTGCCTCCACAACTAGGAGTTGATCCACCCATGCGCTAAGAAGACGATTCCGTAAGGGAAAATACTCCTGTCTGGGACGTGTACCGGGTGGATAGGGGGAAAGTACTGCTCCGTTTTCAATGATCTCGTCCATGAGCGAACGATGTTCGGGCGGGTAACAGATGTCCGGCCCATTGGCAATAAAAGCCAGGGTATACCCACCTTCCTTTAAGCAAGCCGTATGAGCGTAACTGTCAATTCCTTTAGCCAAACCACTGACCACTGTTATCCCATGTTGTGCCAGAAAGGCTGCGGCCTCAGCAGCCACTTGTTTCCCGTACGCTGTACAGCGTCGGCTCCCTACAATCCCCACACTTGCCTGTGGTGGACGAAGGTTCCCTTTATAATATAGGACAGCTGGTTGGTGGGGGAAATTATTGACACCTAGCGGGTAAAGAGGATCAACAAATGACAGAAGCTTAATCTCATGCCGTAGCATGAGCTCCTCTACCTGTTTCGCTCGTTCCATTGAGCGGTTAGCCATGATCGTTTCTACAACCTGACCGCGTATACCCTGGATGGCTTTCAACTCCACTTGTGTCGCTGTATAGACAGCCTGAGGAGAACCAAATTCCCTAACCAGATTTCTTTGGGTTACTGGCCCGACTCCTTTAAGCGCCGTAAGCCATAGCCAATAAATGTCCACCTAGCAGATCCTCCTTGTTCAGACGACAAGCATACCACTGCGATCTTTATCCATATCTCTAGCCATCAGCGCAGCACTGACATCTTGTTTGCGGATGTGCTCTGATGCTTCCAAGTCGGCAAATGTCCGAGCTATTTTTAAGAACTTATTATAGGTTCTGGCACTGTATTGAAACTTCTCAAACGCGAGACTCAAAAGCCGAATACTATCCGACTCCAGGCTACAAAACTCTTTGATCATCGCCTCGTTCATCTGAGCGTTCGAATTTATGTAAGGCACTCCCGCAAACCGCGTCTGTTGAATACCCCGAGCCTTTTGGACGCGCTCCCGAAGATCTGCCGAACGTGGACCATTTTCTTGTTCGGAAAGGTTCAGGAAACCGACCGGTTGAACATACTTATGAACTTCAATCCTGTCCAAAATTGGCCCAGAAAGTTTTTGCCTATATTTCACCACTTCATAATCTGTACATCGGCACCTAGCTTGCCCGTAATATCCGCATGGGCAGGGATTCATCGCTGAAACAAGCATAAAATTGGCCGGAAAGGTACCCGTGCTCTTAACCCTAGAAACTGTGACAACTTTATCTTCCATCGGTTGCCGAAGTGCGTCTAAAGACTTCTTGTTAAACTCTGCAATTTCGTCTAAAAACAGAACCCCATTATGGGCAAGCGATATTTCGCCGGGCACGACCGGGCTTCCTCCGCCAACCAGTGCGTTGGTTGAAGCGTTATGATGGGGTGTCCTAAACGGCCTGTCTTGAATCAGGCAACCGCTTTCTCGTAAATGACCAGTTACACTGTAAATCCTCGTGATCTCGAGGGCTTCCTCTTCGCTCAGTTCCGGCATGATCGTTGGAATCCGTTTGGCAATCATCGATTTACCACAGCCTGGCGGCCCAATCATCAGGATATTATGTCCTCCAGCAACAGCGGCTACTATGTATTCAATAAGTACCTCTTGTCCACGCACGTCGTAGAAGTCTAGCCCGTCTTTCTCAGTAGGCAGCCGATCAGCCATGCTTAACACGGGTGGCTGATATTCTAGTAGTCCCTGAAGATAATTGACCACCTCTACTAAGGTTCTAAAAGCATAAACCTCAATTCCCTTGACAAGGCTTGCCTCCCCGTAATTTTCGACCGGAACAAAGAGCTTCTTTAAACCACTTTCTCTTGCCACGATAGCCATAGGTAGTACACCACTGACCGGACGAAGTTCGGCATTCAGCGAAAGCTCGCCAATAAACGCAATCTCCAACAGGTCCTCTTTTATAGCAAGCATCTGACCTGCCTCATGCAAAAGGCTCACTGCCATGGCCAGATCAAAATGCGATCCACTCTTTTTAACCCCACTGGGAGCCAAGTTAATCACAACCTTTAATCGAGGAAACTCGAAACTGCCACAGCTCAATGCAGCCTCCAATCGATGAGCAGCCTCTTTTACTGCCGTATCCCCAAGGCCAACGATGTTAACCGACGGCTGCCCATGAAGTGTGACCGTTTCGACGATTACTGGGTATGCGTTCACACCATCTAAAGCAAATGAATTTACTACAGTCGCCATTATTTAACCCCTTCAGTACGTTCTTCGTACTCCAAGCCAATATCTAGCATGAGTCGCTCTGGTAATGTCCCTGCTCCTTCGACCGTTTGACATATTCCTTTTTCTAAGAAATCTTGGTACCTCTGAATTTTCGGTTCGCCAAAGTACCCTAGCACTGTCCCCTTCTCTGCGATAGGATTAAGGAGTTCCTCAAAATATGTCCGGCAACTACTCCATGGATACTCCAACGGGTGTTCGACCATACCAGCCTTAACTGGGTTCAGATGAATATAGCGATTGGTCGCTAAGAAATATCCATCATCATCAATAATCTCTGATCTATATCGTCCCTGAAGCAATTGACCAACAAAATGATATTTTTTGTTAAAATATATCGCATACTTCATATTAATCATTTTCATAATCGTACTAAGCGCAGATTCCTTAGTCTCAATCTGAAGATGCACATGATTCGTCATCAAACAATAGGTATGTAGGATATAGGGAAGTGTAATTTGCACCTGCCTGAGAACGCTTAAGTATACCTCTCGATCCTCATCATCTCGGTATATTTCGTGTTGATGGTTTCCCCGGCACATAACATGATATGTTGCTCCTGGCCACCAAACCCTAGCCTTTCGTGCCATATATCATCCCCCTAACCAAATTTCATATGTAAATGTTCGCCATGATTTCCCATTTCCCTTCTTATTTATCTCTCACATTACAATCTGCATAGAAGAATCCCTAGAATGCCTTATTGTGCTGGCATCCAGGGATTCTTGATAGTTATGTATAATTTGTCGAATCTTGGTGGGGTCAGACCCCTTTGGCAAGGGGTCGACCGAACGGGAGAACCCTTGCCCGAGCAGGAAGTACCCGTGATGAGACCATGAGAATCGGCAAAACCATCAATGGGCAATGGACATAGTTCCCTTGTTGCTAAAAGGTTTCCCTGAACTGACCCT
>JBAQLX010000617.1:0-2011 GCA_049302315.1 Desulfosporosinus sp. | reverse complement strand
ATTGATATCTATCAACTGAGGAGAAAGCAATACAGCGTTTCTATTGAAGAGATTGAAGAAGATTTATCAGAATCGGGACCAAGTGTTGAAGAAATTCTCATAAATAATGAAACTTTTACCAGAGTGGCAGAAAAAATTAAGGAATTACATACGTCTTATGCCGATATTCTTTCGCTTAAATTTTTTTATCACTATGAAGATAAGGAAATATCCCGGATTTTAAATATTACACCCGAAAACGTCCGAACACGGCTACACCGGGCCAAAAAGAGTCTGATCAAATTATTATCTCAGGAACAGGAGGCGACAAATCATGAGTGAACACGAATCAGCGAAGGTGCAAGCAAAGGAAAAAATGCTGGAAGCACTCTTCGAATATGCTGCCGCCTGTCATGTCGAAAACATAATCGCTGAGAATCCGATTGAGGATGATTCTGCTCCTGATTTTGCCCTTCCACACGAATTTGACCGGAGAATGAAGAGACTGATTGCCAGGCATGACAGAAAAGAAACATTTAACAAAATAATAAAAAGGACTATCAGGTTCCTGCCAAAAGTGGCGATCTTTTTGCTGGTCTTATTAGGGAGTTTTACTATAGTTGTGGCTAGTGTTCAAGCTTTAAGAGTGAAAGCATTAAATATCATTCTGAATATCCAGAATCAATACACCAGCATTCAAACGACAAATGAGAATAACGGTCAAACTAAACAGGCTACCGAGCAAATCCCGCCGAACTGGAGTGGATATGTTCCCAACTATATACCCCATGGTTTTAAAGTTGTTAAAACCGAAGAACGTGATATGTTAAATGCTATTTATTATTCAAATGAGCAAGGCCAAACCATTCGATTCACCCAGTATCGAAGCAGCGATACAGACCTAAGAGTAGATACGGAAGATGCCACTGTCCAAAATATACCGATACACAACAGCGATGCACTTTTAGTCGAGAAACAAGGACTTGTCAGTATTGTCTGGAAGGAAAAATTTCTGTTTTCTCTTATAGGAGAAGCAGATAAAGCAGAGATGATTAAAATGGCTGAAAGTATAAGTGAAAAAAATAAATGAAAATTTTCCCAATAAAAGTGTAACAAAAAGACACCTTCTTTCGTTTATTTGTATGGAGGGATAAACGGAGGGAGGTGAGTTTATGAGAAAGAGAGCAGCAGTGCTTGCCCTGTCATTTTTAATTCTTTGCATGGTTCCCATGCAAGTGTTTGCCCTTGGGACAAATCAAGTAACCAACTCAGAAAGAGGAACATTATGGATCAGCATCACGGAATTCACAAATTCTTTTGAAATTTCCGGCAGCGGACTAGCTCAATTTGATACAAGCCTTTATGCTCGCAGCAACATCAACAAAGTAGTCATTAATGCCAGCATCCAACAATATATCAATGGCAGTTGGCAGACAGTCAATAGCTGGACAAGCACTTCTTACAGCAACAGCGGCTATTTGAATCAAGAGTGGTATCTAATGAGCGGTTATTATTACCGCCTAGTTTCAACTGGAGCAGTTTATCAGGATGATGTGCTTGTTGAGCAGACTTCTTACACGGGTCCAAGTTATTGGTATTAGGAAAATTACATGTTTCAATTTCATGCAAATAGCTTACAAATGATGAGAAAGACATCCTTGTTTACCGCATTTCTCTAGGCAGTCTTGGGGAAAATCATTGAGTTTTGCTAGTTCCCAGTTATTTTTTTGGGAATTCCCCCGTTTTCGCTCCCATAATTCCGAGAGGCTGTTAAATTGCTTTAAATTCCGTAGAGGCGGACGTACCACATTTTAGTAGAACGATGCCGTACAGCTTCCAACTTGTAGTAGATCTTTTCACGTTTGTTCAAGCGCTCAATGTATGAGCGGCGTTTGTAAATCGAGATCCATTTGGCCGAGTCACGCAGCGTCTAAGGAAACAGTCGTAAGTCGTCCTTCGAGTGGGTATGGTAGGTACGTCCGTACTTGGCATTAGAACAAGGAGCGGCGCAGGAATTTTCACTATCGAAGGA
>JBAQLX010000616.1:0-2359 GCA_049302315.1 Desulfosporosinus sp. | reverse complement strand
TCCGCGCTGATAATCCCTTCTCCTCCGACAATGACCAGATTAGAGATTGTTTCTTTATGGGCGTTCAGGAAATTGGCGGTGGCCTCCGGTATAGTCGTATCAACCATAATAATCGGGGAAAAAGAATGCGCAGCCAAATTCCCAGCTGTTAAGGCATCGGCAAAATTCAGACCTGTCCCTACATAAACCAGCTCCGTGTTAAGATTTAACCTTTGGGCTATGTCCGTTGCCGTCGCATAACGGTCACTTCCAGCATAGCAGACCACTCCTGGCAAACGCTGAGTGATATCTTCCGGGATGACGTAACTGCCACCTACCACAATTGTCGAAGTGACTTTTTGCGCAGCCAGGGCCTGAACTGTGGGATCAGGGAGAACCGTTCTTTCCGTGAAAAGAATCGGGATTCCCTTGTAAGCAGCATAACTGGATACAGCTAGCGCATCAGCATAGCTATTTTCGCCACCGTTGGCAATGATCGCCTTACCAGTCGTGCCCAAGGCAGTGGCAATCAGCGCAGCGGTGCTATAACGGTCCGGTCCGCCATAGCGCAGCACATTGTCCGCTCCGTAGACTTTTTCCAGCTCAGCTTGGATCGCCTGGGAAATGACAGCCGTACCTCCTATTAAGGTAACTTTTTTCGGCGCCAGTTTCTGTATTTCTTCCAGTGTTGACGAGGTAAGAGTTTCTTTCTCCGTTAACAGGATGGGAACGTTAAGCTTAAAGGCCAGGGGAACTGCCGCCAAGGCATCGGAAAACGCATAGGCATTAACTAAAACCACATTGTCTGCCCCGGCTTTCCATCCCTGTGCAGCTACAGCGTTTGCTGTTTGGAAGCGGTCGAGGCCAGCCAAACGCAGAGGTACACTTGAAACATCCGCCATGACAGCATAAGTGGAAAAATGATACGTTGGCACGGATAGGGTCTTGGCGACTGGGTCAAAAACGCCACCCAACTTAACCCAATCGTTTTTGGCTGGATCCCACCAATAGATGGCCAGTTGTTGGGTAGTGATCCCGCCGGGAAGATCTTCTGACCCGACAGGGAAACAAATCTCAACGGGCGCATTAAACTGAACAGAATCTTCCTGGACCGCACTGGTAGCGTTTTCAATACCAAATTGACGCTGGTACTTAAGCGGATTGATTACGATGGCACCTGTATCGGCCTTAGGAGGAGTAGTCACCTTGCCTATCTGAACCTTAAATTGAACCGGAGCACTTTGATTGCTTAACGCTCCCGGCAGCACCGTTATCTGAACTCCATCCGCTGCTTTTAGGACCACCTGTTCAGTAGACGATGGACTTACCAAGGGAGTGTTTTCCGGCAGTCCGGCCTCTGCCTGCTGCTGAGCCGTGACATTATTCAATACGGCCAATACCTCCTGATTACTTTGGCTGTTTGATCCGGTTGAGGTTGTACCCTCTTCTGTATCACTGTTATCCGAAGCACCTATGTCTTTGCCTATATTGGTTGTATAGCACCAGGCAACAATATCCCCATCGGACAGTTTTTTGGATGCTGCACCAACATTGGGATAAGCACCGTTGATCGAATACGTCCACCCGCTCAGTGGCCCATCATCCCCCGCGTTAATTCCGTCAATCCCCGTCACGTATATAGAAGAACCAGAACCTTTGACAGTGATTTTATCCTCTCCCAGTTCTTTGACCAGAACAGAATATGCTGTATCGCCATTTTCTATGGATACGGAAGTCCGCGAAAGAATAATCTGCCCGTCCTTCCCAGTGACCGACAAAGTGATACTATCTTCTGATGGCGTATCTCCTCCGCCTGAAGTGGAATCCTCAATTGTTATTTGCAATGTCTGAGGATTACCAGCACTGAACGCAAAATTCAGATCTGTCGTTCCCGTTATTTGTTTAGCCAGGTATTTTTTGCTGATCGTTACGGTACTGCTATCATCCACAGCCGTATAGTCACTGCCTGCCGTCAGTGTCGCCTCACCGTTGGTAATACTATTTAAAGTGTTGCCATTATAGGTTATGGTTACAGAAATATCGGCTTGCTTGGATATATTTTTGTCAAATACTGCCGTTAAAGGGGTAATCGTGCTATTATTGTTTTTCTGAGGGTTGTTTTCCGGCAGCCTCTGCCAGACCGATTTATGGGCATTGAGGTCACCCAAGGCAATCAAGGATTGATGCGTTGCCATATCATTAGTTTCTTTTAGATCGGACGGAGGATAAGGAGGAGAGTAAAACGACCCGTTGTTTAACTGAAAACTGAGCAAGTCATCCAGCATGGTTTTCCCGTTCTTTTTCCAGCCATCCGATAAGGGATCTTCACTGACAGCCACCAAACCCGAAATTACTGTAGCTACGCTGTTTGGATTATCTG
>JBAQLX010000615.1:0-1845 GCA_049302315.1 Desulfosporosinus sp. | reverse complement strand
GGCAATATTTTGCCGCGTTCTGTAATATACTTGCGTACTTTGTGTGTCTCTTTGTAATCCATAGACACGACTTTATCTACACAAAAACTGCATACCCGCTTACGTGGGCGACGCCCTCGTTCACGTTTCATACTTATTCTCCCCTTCCCTTATCAGAATGGGATGTCATCATCCAAATTCACTTCATGTCCAAACGAGCCTTTTCCACTTGAAGACAGTGATCCTGTACTCCCGTCCCCATTGTCCTTCGGACTTAGGAAACGTACATCTTCTGCGATAACCTCCGTAGTCCAACGCTTTTGACCATCCTTATCGTTGTATGTTCTAACTTGGATTCGTCCATCTACAGCCGCAAGCTTTCCTTTGGCAAGATAGTTTGCGCAAAGTTCAGCAAGTTGCTTAAACGCTACACATGGAATGAAGTCCGTTTCCTTTTCACCTTGAGCGTTTTTAAATTTACGGTCAATGGCTAGCGTAAAATTTGTTACAGCAACACCACTCGGCGAGTAGCGTAACTCGGGGTCTCTAGTTAAACGGCCAATTAAAACTACTCTATTCAACATATATGCCCCACCGTCCTTTTAATCCTCTTTTCTAACCGTCAGAAAACGGATTACATCATCAGAAATTTTCATAACCCGTTCGATCTCCTGAGATGTACGACCTTCGCCTTCAAAGTTCATCAGGATGTATTGGCCTTCTTTGTAATCCTGGATTTCATAAGCCAACCGACGTTTACCCCACTTTTCAACTGTCAAGTTATCGCCACCATTGCTGGCTACAAGCCCACTTAAACGATCAATAAGGGCTGTAGTCGCTTCCTCATCCAGATCTGGCCGGATGATATAAAGTAATTCGTATGCTTTCATATTTACACCTCCCCTCGGACTAAGCGGCCCCGTTGAGCGGAGCGGGGATATTTAGATTACCAAGCAAAAATTATACCATTATATTTGCAGAAAAGCAATTTTTTAAACGTTAAACCGGAAGTGAACAATGTCTCCGTCACACATAATATATTCTTTTCCTTCCAAGCGAACTAAACCTTTATCCCTGGCCCCGCTCAACCCATTGTTGGCGACGAAATCCTGATAGGCGACTACTTCGGCCCGAATAAAGCCGTGTTCAAAATCTGTATGGATTACCCCCGCAGCTTGGGGAGCCTTAGTTGCTTGATGAATTGTCCAAGCTTTCACTTCCATAGGACCTGCAGTAAAGAACGTCATCAGGCCCAGCAAATGAAAAGCTACCCGAATCAAATGGTCTAATCCCGACTCTTCGAGCCCTAAGTCTTGTAAGAATACCTCTTTCTCGCCCTCTTCAAGTTCGGCAATCTCCGCTTCAATCTGGGCACAAACCACAATGGCTTCTGCACCCTCTTCCGCCGCGATTGCCATAACTTGTTGAACATAGGGATTATCGGCAGCCGTGGAGAGACCTTTTTCACTTACATTCGCCACATAGAGCACTGGTTTTAGGGTCAAAAGCGAAAACCCCTTAAGAATCGCTCTTTCCTCGTCCGTATAAGTCAAAAAACGGGCCCCTTTTCCCAGATTAAAGACTTCCTTTAAACGTTCCAGAAGAGCCGCTTCGCCTTGAGCCTTTTTACCCCCCGTCTTTAAGAGTTTAGACGACCGATCCGTTCGTCTCTCCACACTCTCCATGTCCGCTAAGACCAACTCAAGCTCTATCGTCTCAATATCCCGTTTAGGGTTAACGTTTCCCTCGATGTGGACCACATTCTCGTCTTCAAAGCAACGCACAACTTGCACAATGGCATCGACTTCCCGGATATGTGAGAGGAATTTATTTCCTAATCCCTCTCCTTGGCTCGCTCCCTTAACA
>JBAQLX010000614.1:0-1733 GCA_049302315.1 Desulfosporosinus sp. | reverse complement strand
CTACGTTCCGGATATGCTAATCACCCGAATCGGCTAATTGGTGATAGGAGACTTTCACTCCATAAGATTTCAGCCTTAACGGCTGCTCCGCACGGTCAGACCCCTTTTGGGAAGGCTGACCGGACGGGAGGACTTCCCTCGTAGAAACGTGTCCTACCAGTCCCCTACCGAGCGGAGCGAGGCGAGCACGAATGTAACACAACTAAATTTTGTTACATTGAAAAATCCCTGAAATGCCTGATATAACTGACTTCCAAAGATTCTGAGTAATTACGCATAATTTGTCGAATCTTGAGGGGGTCAGACCCCGGGGAAAGGCTGACCGGACGGGAGGCCTTCCCTCGAGCACAGCTTGGCGTTCGGTCCAACGCGATTCCAACCGGAGAGTGACATTACAGAACACTATAGGTTATATTTCTTACTTAGATATAATTCTTTATCTTTAGAACTATAGCTTTTTGTATAATCTACAAGATCTTTATATTTTTCAAAATACTCATCTATTGTCTTTTTAACTCTTGCAGGTGCACCGGCGGCAACTGAATTTGACGGAATATCTTTTGTAACAATACTCCCCGCTCCAATAACGCAATTATCTCCTATGTTTACCCCTGGCATTATTATACTATGTACTCCGATAAATACATTATTTCCGACAGTTATTCTGCCAAAATAATCGGCATTTTCAAGAAGGTTTAAATTTCTTAGAACATATATACCGCCATCATGAGTAATAAACGTGACCCCGGCAGTTACTCTGACATTATCTCCAAGCTTAATAAGGTAAGGCTCGCTGCCAAATGAAACCCTACTAAATATCTGGCAATGTTCACCAATATTCATTCCACTTTCTTTGAAAATCTCTGCACGTATAAATGGGTCTGCATGCCAAAGCTTTATGCGTTTAAATATATTCATATTACAACTCCTCTAATTTTTTTGGGTATGTTTCTTTAAATTTAACATTAATGTAATACTATCTTTAAAGGGCTGAGTCTTAAAGAACATAATAAAAAATACGCCTGTTGTAAATAACACACTGGCAAATCCCATAACAACAAAAAATAAAACTTCGTTCTGAATATTAACCGCTTTTGAAGTTAGCATTGACAGTGCAAGTGAAATGATTGTTGCAATAACATAAAGAGATATATCTCGAAAATAGGGAAGCGGGCTTCGTTTGAGAACATATTTGAAGAGTAACCATGGTTTTTGCCAATATACTATTGCTAGAGTACTGATAAGGTTACCAGCTATCACTCCGATCATGCCATACTTGCTTCCAAGCAGTAGGCAGAAAACGATATTTACTGCCGCTTCTATAAGTGGAATGTATCTATCTTCATAGCAAATACCTGAAGCGTTGAGAAACTGCCCGACTGCAAGTCTAGTGCTTGTAAAGTAAAAATATGCTCCGAGCATAATTACTGTCATAAGTGGCAGAATGTACTTATCACCTATCCAGAAAGAAATTAAGGCGTTCGATGTCACAATGAAGCCTACAGAACAAACTGACACAAGAAAACAGTTTATTATAAGAATTATTCTAAATATTTTGTAACTATTATCTGCTTTTTCGTCATCCGTGAAAATTGCATTGCCAATACTTGACGTAATTGAAGTAAATATACTACTAATAATCCCATTCATTAAATTCATAATCATCTGATAGTTACTAAGTAATGCTGCGCTAGTTAATCCCGTGAAAATAGCAGTATAGATATTGTTGCTAC
>JBAQLX010000613.1:0-3640 GCA_049302315.1 Desulfosporosinus sp. | reverse complement strand
CCATTATTTGACTCAATATAGTCAACGATAGCCCCTTCTAATTGCGTAGACAGTTTTTTATCTATAATCATTGAAATGCCGTATTCTTCATCAAGAATATCGTCCTCTGTTTTCGACTCTTCTAGAGTCATGCCAAAGTTCGGTCCACAACAACCACTTTCTACAAGATATAGACGAAGTAATGCATTTTCTTTATTTTGGGCTTTTAGAACTTCTTTGACTTTTTGAGCTGCGAGTTCTGTAATTCTAACCATTCCACTGTCACTCCTTTTTAAAAACTAATATTGCTTCTTTTAAACAATCAATTATTAACCTTTTGGTAGCCCCAAGGGGAATTGAACCCCTGATTTCGCCTTGAGAAGGCGACGTCTTAGCCGCTTGACCATGGGGCCTAGTGGACTTGGCTCCGGGACCAGGATTCGAACCCAGGCTATATGCTCCAGAAACACATGCGCTACCACTACACAATCCCGAAATACTGGTTGCCATTCAAACCGACAATCATCACTAATGCAATATATATTATCATTTGCTTTATCTTATGTTGCTTATTATAACTCAAAAGCTAGTCATTTGTAAAATCATTTTTCTGAATAAATTCGATGGCCTTATCTAATCGTTCTATACATTTCCTTTTCCCTAATTGAGCCATGACCTCAAACAAGCCAGGACTAACGGTACGACCGGTTAACGCTAATCTTGTAGGATGAATAATAATACCGCCTTTAATCTTGAGTTCATCAATTAAATGACGATATGCACTCTCAATACTTTCTACATCAAAATGATCTAGAGTGTTTAGACATTCGCTACCTTTAGAGAGCAATAATTCCACGCCGTCTTGTTTAATAAAGTATTTTCCCAGACCTTTTTCATCATAGCTAACAATTTCTTGAAAAAAGTATCGACTCGCTTCAACCAGTTCTACCAAGGTTCTTACTCTTTCCTTGACGACACTTACGACACCACGAATGTACGCTCGCTTTTCTTCTGCTTCTGAATTACTGATCAAACCCACCTGAATGAAAAAAGGTATAGCTCGCCGTGTCAGACAATTTAAATCATAGGTGTTCATATATTGTCCGTTAAGCCAAATTAATTTTTGAACGTCATATACTGCAGCGGTTTTCGAAACTCTTTCGAGCGAAAAGGAAGGAATAGTTTGATCTGGAGTAATCAGTTCGCTCTGCGCCTCAGGTGGGGACCATCCAAGAAGTGTTAAATAATTAGCTAGAGCTTCGGGTAGGCAACCCATCTCTTGGAATTCTCCAACTGCAGTTGCGCCGTGCCTTTTGCTCAACTTGCTACGGTCTGGTGCTAATATCATGGATAAGTGAGCAAATAAGGGTGTCTCGTATCCCAAGGCGCGATAAATAAGACACTGTTTGGGAGTATTGGATAAATGCTCCTCAGCCCGAATAACATGACTAATTTGCATGGCATTGTCATCGACCACACAAGCAAAATTATAGGCAGGTGAACCATTCGATTTCATAATAATAAAATCATCAAATTGTTCCAATTTAAAGTTTACTGTTCCTCGAATAATATCCTCGACGAGAACTTGACCTGAGTCCTGTACTTTAAGCCGAATCACCGAGGAGAGGCCCTGCTTCAATCGGATACGGACTTCCTCAGAAGATAGGTTTCGGCATTTTCTATTATAACGAAAGGGTGTACCCGCTTGCAGTTGTTTTTGACGTTCTTCTTCTATCTCCTCCATGCTACAAAAACAATGGTAGGCCTTGTTTTCTTGGATTAACGTTTGGGCTGCCTTAGTGTAAATTCTTTGTCGTTGAGATTGGAAATAGGGACCAAAATCACCGCCTTTTTCTGGTCCTTCATCCCAGTCTATCCCTAACCATTTTAGGCTACTAAGAATCTGACCTACGGAATCTTCTTTTAGTCTTTCTGTGTCAGTATCCTCAATGCGAAGAATAAATTTTCCGTTGTGTTTTTTTGCAAACAACCAGTTGAACAATGCCGTCCTTGCTCCCCCGATATGCAAATAACCCGTAGGACTCGGAGCAAATCTGACTCTGACCTTTTCCATGTATTACTCTCCCAAGTGTTATTTGACTTTAGAAAAAGCCATTTGTGCAATAAAATATTGACAACCTAAATTTTATAACTATGTTTTTGGTTGTTGTTCATCAAAGTTATTACACATAGCCTCAGAAAATCTTCATATCTATTAATTGTTGCCAGATATCTCAAATCAAGGATGATGCCCGTCCTTAAATGTTTAATAAATTCCATATCCGTCAGTCTTGTCTCCTCAAACAATCCGCTTTGCCAGTTATAGACACATGGAGCAAAATTGTCCCAGTTTTGATCAAAATACTTAATTTAGCATAACAAAGTTTATAGCGGTAAAAAATCATTCCTAATGGCGATGCTTTTCTGGCGAATTTTTGACTGAAAAATTCCTGTGTGGGTTGGTACTCATGGTGCCTTTCCCAGTAAAGGGCAACGTTACTTCTTAGTTGATACTTGTCTAATATATACTAATTATATAATGGCACTACTCTATTTTTCAAGGTGTTTAATGACAGATATACGACTGGGAACTATGCCCATGCAGACCAAATAAGTATAGAGGAATTTACTATTGCAAAAGTGGGGAATTTCTTTTGCAACTTTGTCCTATTTCATTATGCAATAAACAGCTAACACAAAAAGTGAGTACATTTCGGAAGATGTTCTCGTTTATGACGCAGAAGAAGAAGCCTATGTAATCAAATCGAGAACCGTTCGGTATACAGGCGAAACTGCAGGCGGCTCGGACGTAATTGTCGGTCCCCAGGATAATGAAATACAGCTGGGTACAATGACAGGTACTGTGGCTGAAAGCGGGTTTGTCAGCGAGCAATACGAACAACAGGAGGACAGACCGGTGAAACTGAAACTAGCCGAAGATGGCAGTATAATGCTTATTGTTGATCCCCGGAAGAGCACCACTAACTGGGTAACTAGGACTGAAAAAGGACAGTTTCTGGGTGTGCCGCACAATAATAAAGTAGAGAAGATCGACATTTCCCTTGGCGGTTCTTTGAAGCTTAACGAAAACGAAATCCAGAACAAAAGATAATAGGGCGGCGAGACTGGGGCCTCGGCGGGGTGATCGAATTTGAATACGACTTGAAATAGCACGCTTACACGAATGGTGTTGCTGCTGTGCCCATGATGCAAGGTTAAAAGATAGCGTGAAGCGGGTGCGTGCCAGATCCCAACTTTCTCTCCCTAATTAAACTGCTTTATTGAACCAGAAATACTAAGTCGATATTGCATTATTCTGATGCGATATCGACTTAGTAAATCTTTGCTTATAACAAGGCTTATAACAAGGCTTATAACAAGGCTTATAACAGCCTTATTGCCTATAACGACAAATACCACTGCAATCTTGCAGTGGTATTTGTCGTTTCAAGAATTACCAAGTTTATAAAAAAATAAAGGGGGGTAGTCGTTTAGTGCCAGCTGTATTATAATTATGCATATGGATGAATTTTTTTGCATAGTGGAGGTAACTGTGGAGCTACCATTAGTATCAGGACGTGCCTACCCAAACACATATAGGGAGTTCGTGGAATTGTTTCCCGATAATGCTGCGCGCGGCCTTTTCGGTTCAACCGTCGAA
>JBAQLX010000612.1:0-2228 GCA_049302315.1 Desulfosporosinus sp. | reverse complement strand
CCAAAAGTTCGTACCAGTGGATCAAGTACCCGATGGACAAACGGCTGAATTTAGTGGGAATACCCTGCTCTGCTTTGGTGGGGGTAGACATCCTATGGGCGAAAATGTTCTTTTGGGGTTAGACCTTCTAACCTAAGGCCAGATACGTCTGTTGTAAGAGCAGCGCATCTTCTTCCAGGTTCGGGCTTTCGCAGATAGCCAACCCTTCCACGCCAAATGTCAGACAGGCTTTCATTAATTCTTCATAACGCAAGTCGGATTCCTTTAAGACAAGGTGTCGCTTCTCGCCCTTTAAGCCGTATTCAATGCCCGAAATATGGAAGTGGACATTTTTTACCCAGCGATCTCCCAACCCCTCGGCAAGTTCATTGAGTATCTCACAAAACTCGTCATAAGAGTTGTACCTTCCATTGGTCCGTGCATGAAGATGACTAAAGTCAATACATGGCAATACCCCTGAAACCTCTCTGGCAATCCGAATAGTTTCCGCCAGATCACCAAACTGGGTCCCTTTTCCCGTCGTTTCCGGACGAAGGATTACGTTATTTCCCTCCGCATCAAGAGTTTCCCGCACTTGGTTAAGTTCTCGAACTACTCTCGCAAGAACCACTTCCGACGAATCATCATGATTGAAAGCCGGATGAAAAATAACGCTCCGCACACCGAGGATTTGCGAAATGCGTGCGGTATGAATTATCCGGTCTCGGCTCGCCGTGATTTTCTCCGACTCACGAGAGTTGAGATTAATATAATAAGGGGCATGGCAAGTCAAGGCAACATTTTCCTCCAGCGCTACGGCGCCAACTTTTCTTGCTTTCTCTTCACCCATACGCACCCCTTTGACAAATTCTATTTCCAAGGCGCCAAGATTCAACTCCCGAATATATCGCACTCCGCCTTCACTGGAACGATCCGTTGCGGTAAGCGGGACTCCGGCGGTTCCAAATAATAATAACAAAAATGTTCACCCCATCGCTGTTTTTCCTCATATTATAACCTCTTTCCTTAAAAAGCCAATGTAATATATTTTTCATTGAAAAGCGGTTATTCATTCCTCAATTTCCAAGAGAATTCAAGTTCCTGTTACATACTGTCTTTGGCAAAAAGTTATACTATTAACACTTTCATCAACAATGTTGTTGAAAGAAACTGTCCAATGAAAGGGGGAATCCTCATGTCAAGACGACGTAATAGTATTATGTCTTATCAATTAAAAGAACAAATTGCTCAAGAGTTAGGTTTTGCGGGGACCCTTCAACAAGAAGGGTTTGGAGGAGTTTCTTCAAGAGACTGTGGCAAGATGGTGAAAATGGCTATTGAATTAGCGGAACGCAATCTTCCCGGGATCAAACCCCGCCAGCTGCCTCTCTAACTACACTTCCAGGAAGACTCGTCAAGAGAAAAATCCTAACAACTCGTTAGAAAAAGCGAAGGTCTTATCTATTAGGTAATCCTTCGCTTTTTCATATTCATTGAATGTTAAGCAAGTGTTCCCGAAGTCTCAACACCACAATGCTATTCTTTTGGCCTTCAGGTTTGCCGATCAATCATGCCCTTATCTTGGTTTTACTAGATATGCAAACGTTGATCCAACGAGCGGAACTGTAATGCCTCAGCTAAATGCTCCAGTAAAATATCTTGAGTTTCAGCGATATCCGCAATCGTGCGGGCAACTCTTAAAATTCGGTCATGCGCCCGAGCGCTAAGCTGTTGACTATCAAAAATCCTCCGCAAGAGAATTTCTCCACTGGCAGTCAAGCCGCCGTATTCTTTGGTTTCCTTGGCTGACATTTCCGCATTGGTTTTCGCCGCTCCCAAACGTCCCCATTGCTTTCTTCGGGCTGCCATTACGCGTTCTCTAACGGTCTGAGATGATTCATTCCCATCCTCATCTTTTAACTCAGAATAATTCAACCTGGGAACTTCAATATGCATGTCAAAGCGGTCTAATAGCGGACCGGAGATCCTGCCCCGATAATTGTGTATTTGCATTGGTGTGCAAGAACATACTCGACCTTGATCACCATAATACCCACACGGACACGGATTCATGCTGGCGATGACACTGACATGGGCGGGATAAGTGATACTCCCTGCTTGTCTGGTAATTGTCAATTCCCGGTCCTCCAGGGGTTGGCGTAAACATTCCAAAACCTCGCGCGCAAACTCCGGAAGTTCGTCAAGGAACAGTACCCCGTGATTTGCAAAACTCAACTCTCCGGGGCGCA
>JBAQLX010000611.1:0-9060 GCA_049302315.1 Desulfosporosinus sp. | reverse complement strand
CAAGGCAACAGGGGGTAATGCTTATCTAAAACCAATCGAGAAATTCTATATCCATTTTTTCAACTTATTCCCAGTCAATTGTGGGAATGGGGTAGCTTTTTCTTGTCTTTTTTGCCTCCCCTCAACGTACTTATGAAAAAATAATTAATTTAGGGTATTGACATATTACCGAAGGACTTTTTTCATACAACAGAATCACATATTCAACTCGTAGACGTGTTTTATAAGACTTTTACGACCATTTGAAAGAGTCTATATTCGATCATTTCCAGGGGCATTGTAACCGATGGGACTACTTTTTTCGATTAATTCATTTTCCCGATAGAATCTTGCCCGCCATTCTGTTAATACTCCTGCTGCGTCATACAGACGTTGCGCGTGATTCGCAACTTTGGCCTCTGACGCCCATTTACGCAAAGACTGTTCAACGATCGCCATATCCAAATGCTCCGTTGGCGTCTTCTCTTTCAAAATACGCGGGGGGCCTTCGGCCAATGAACGGGTTATAGTCAACCAATCTACCAATATGTCTGGAAATTTCTCCGCCACGTAATGTTTGGTATCTTCTGTGATAGAAAAACCGGGCAAGTTGGTGAGCATAACTTGTTTAGAGCGTCCGCCCACATACACTGTGGTCAATAACTGCGCGCATCTACCACGCCAGCGTATAAAAGCCATCTTGAATACCTTCCATCTGTGTCATTTTAGTTGGAGCAAACGAGACCGAGTACTCGGATTTTGAGCATAACCTTTAGCCCTGTTCTTTAGTAGTCTCTACTTATCCCGTCTACATGTTCAAAAAGAGTCTGCACTGAGGAGTATTTCTGATTGAGCAATGACACTTGATGTCATCACCACTCTGTTTACTCCATCACGCGTTACTGTTTTCTGCTGTCGTTGCTTTGCATTACAAAGCGTTCCGGTAGTTGTCAAAGTATCTGTTGTTAAACTCCAAAGACTAACCCATGGTATCCCATGTCGGGCATTCCTCTACGGAGGAGAGAACGTAGACCGCCGTGGGGAGGGCTACGACGCTCGGCGCTGGCCCGAAGGAACATTTGTCCTCTGCGGAGGAAAATGCACCTTCGGTCCTCTAGCTTGTCACATGCGCTGTTGTCCATGGAATGCCGGCGAGCATATCTTCGCCTTTGGCTCCGGTATCCCTCGTGGCACCCGGACAACTAACCCGGAAGTAACAACCCGGCTATTGATTTAAACCCGATTCCCTCATCCGATTGCTCGGTCCTGGAAACATGAGCAGATGACAATGGTGGAGAAGCCTATCGATGATGGCGCTTGTCATCTGTTCATCGTAAAACACATTGACCCATCTTGAAAATTCAATATTTGTGTTAATGATTAATGGTTTACGCTCATAGCACTCGGATACAATTTCGAATAAGAGTTGTGCACCCATGCGATCAAGGGGGACGTATCCCCACTCGTCAAAAATCAATAAATCTCCTTTGCTTAGTTTCTTCATCAAGACCGATAATGTGCCGTTTTTCTTGGCTTCAGCAAGTTTGTTGACTAAGGCTGAAGTCCTGAAAAATTGAACATTAAGCTTTTTTTTACAGGCCTCTATGCCAAGGGCTATCGATAAATGAGTCTTTCCAGTCCCCACATTTCCATACAGCACAAGATTTTCTTGGCGATCGATAAACTCTAGTTTCTTCAAGGAATCGACAGTTATCGCAGCCGGTAAGGTTACCTCATCAAAGCGAAAGGATTCAAAGGCTTTGAGAGTGTAGAACCCGGCATTCTTAATCAACCGATCTGTTCTGGTTATTTCTCGATGTTCAAGTTCGGATTTCAAGAGCTTTAAAAGGTATTGCTGATTGTTTTCTTCCTGCACGATACAGGACATGTCTGCAATGTTGCGACTCAGGCGTAATTCCTTACAGCACTCTGCAATCTGGCTCGTTAACATTCTGTTCCACCTGCCATCTTGAGGCGTTTGTCATAATCCAACAGATTTGGTTTGAAAATTTCTACCTGTGGGACCTGATCTGGGAGCCTAAGCGGATCAAGTTGGACCACTTTGCCATGAAGTCGCTTGTGCAGGGTGAGAAGGCTATCTGGATCAACTGCTTCATATTCAAGGGCACTATTGACAGTCGCTAAGGCTTTTTCAAACCCGCTTTTTTCGCTCAAAGTGGCAATCGCCTTCAATACTTTCCCCTTGTCGCTTTTCGTACATTTCTCAAGGTATTCTTTGATCGGATCCGGGAGCATTTGATATATTCCCGTATACTTTAGCGCGCCTGGGCATCTTGAAAGCTGCGTCAAGTACGGCAACCATTTCATGCTTTGTTGCTTGTAACTGCCATAAAACCGTTCGTGCTTAACAATTTCTCGATGATTTTCATCCAGTGGAATAATCTCAAAAGCGGTTAGTCTCACAAGGACACGAGTGTTTGCAAATTTAGGGGCGACAGAGTACTCATGTAGTCCTTTATTTAAGTAAAATCGTGCATAGCCATTGGTCTTAACCGTCATATACTTGCAGGTTTCAAAAGGTTCTGACGGCAATTTCAGCAGTGCCTGGTGGTCTTCATGATAAAGATCTTCATGAGTTCCTTCCTTCCGGTAGTGCTCTCGGTTAGCGTCTTGCTCACATTGATCGAGTAGCTCCTTATTGAAGAGCTTAAGATTGTTAAACCGGGGAATTGGAACTAACATATTTCTTCGATGGTACCCAACTTTTCCCTCGACATTGCCCTTTTCGTGGCCAGAATTTTTGTTACAAAAAGCACTTTCAAATCGATGATGCTCCATAAACCGTAAAAAATCAGGTGTCAGATTTCGCTCTCCTTCTTTTAAAATCTTTGTTACAATGGTGCTCATGTTATCAAACCACAATCTCATGGGAACCCCATTAATGTGCTCGAAAATTGTTTTTAGCCCTTCAAAAAGGCATTCCTGATTTTCTCCTCTGAATAGTTGTAGGTACCCTTTATTGCTGAAGGGAAAGGATACATTTAAGTATTTTCCGCTATGCAACGTTCCGTTTTCGTAAAACTCAGCATCCCCGAAATCAATCTGTGCCTCTCCTGGAATGTGCTCCAGTGGAAGGAAGCCAGGGGCTTTTCCGAATATCTCTTTTTTCTTTTTTGCTACATACCCAGCCACGGTTCTATATGAACATTCGAATCCATCCTTATACTTATCTTGCAACCTGTTAAACACTCGCTGGGCCGTGTGTCGCTGCTTACGTTTTGCTTTTTTGTCTTCGCTCAGCCAACTATCAATATCTGGTTTGTATTGATCAAGCTTCGGATAGTTCGACTCATGATCAATCGCGGGTGCTTCGATGTTCCAATCTGATTTGTTTAAATATTGTCTTACAGTTTTTCGATCACAGCCAGTCGTTTTAGCTATCTCACTAATATTTCTACCTTCCTCAAAATATAGTCTTCTGATATCATGTAATTGGGTCATTGTCAGCATCCTCCAATTCCTCCTTGCATTTGATTTCACGATCAACTACAAGGGTATTATTTTGGGGTGATGCCTGCAATGGCCTTTTGCAAAAGTGGGGAATTTACTATTGCAAAAGTGGGGAATTCCTTTTGCAACTTTGTCCTATTTCATTATGCAACAAACACAAAACAGGAGCAGTAACTTTTTTCAGGAAGATGCGAAGATGCACTTTCGTTGAAACAACTGGAATAATACGGTATAATAATTTGAGCATAGCTGTTACTAATAAACACGTAAGGAGTTTTGACATATGGAACCTAAATACCGCATGACGGTTGAGCAAAACATTTTCGTTGCGAAACGTAATATTATTGATTATATCTGGAAAAGTGCAAAATTAGAGGGTCTTGCGGTGACATACCCTGATACGGAGGCCATCTATAACGGAATGAGCGTCTCCGGCGTAAAGGTGTTCGAGATTATCGCGGTCAACAATCTAAAGCACGCTTGGCAGTTTGTTTTGGAAAATCTAAGCTATCCGATAGACTATCCGTATATCTGCAAAATAAACCAACTGGTGGGCGGCGATAACCTTATCATTAATGCCGGATTTTTGAGGAAAGTTCCCGTAACCATAGGTGGTACGACATGGCGGCCGGACATACCCATCGAGTCGCAAATCAAGGAAGAACTGTCGGGGATTCATCATATCGAAAATCCTACGGACAGAGCAATCACTTTAATGCTATATCTCATGAGGAAGCAGATGTTTCTTGACGGGAACAAGCGGACTGCCATGCTTGCGGGCAATCAGGTGATGATTTCGTCCGGCTGCGGTGTTATTTCCGTTTCTATCGAGCAGCAGAGGGAGTTTACAACCATGCTGGTGCAATTCTATGAGTCGAATGATATGGAGCCGCTGAAAGCCTTTGTGTATGACTACTGTATTGACGGAATTGCGTTTGAGCCTGCGGCAGAATTAGAAACGCGTTTTGAGAACGATTATGAGAACGAGGACGATGAAGATTTAGAACAATAACCAAAACATGTCGAAGGCGCTGCGAGAAAGTAGCGCCTATTTTTTTTGCTCTGTCATATAGGCGGAGTTTTTTATTTAGAATTGAAATTCTATATGCTCATGGTGAGGTAAATAAGACCTAAAATACTTTTCTTTCACCCGAATAAAATCCGCCCCGCAGGGCGCCCCGTACCCAAAGGACACGGCGAAGCCTGTCCTTTGGAGTTAAGGCAGGAATAGATTTGTTGAACAAATCGTCAAAACGGCTTGCCGACAGTGTTGGCAACGTTGTTAAAAACCTATATATATTGTTAGTTTTTTGTTAAAGCGAAAGGATGTGTTCATGGAACGCTGGCAGTTGGTACAGCGCCAGAATCTCCCGCTTGAAGCGGCTCCAGTCCCGCCCCATCTCAATCTGGACGGAGCAGGATGTTTTACAGTATATCGTCATAGAAAAGCTGCCCATTGCTAAATGCTACGGTGAAGGCGTACCAGCAAGCAGGCAGCTTTCTTTATTTGAACCTTCTCTGCTGGAGACGACCCTATGCAAGCGTACCGGCTGCATCTTCTGCGGTTTCGGCTACCATCTTGAGAAAGAGCCGAACCGATTTCAACGGCTGAAAGTGACGCACCCGAAGCTGTGGGAGTATTGCATGAAGCCGGTGGAAACAGGCGGGCTGGGGATGAGGCCGGTACTGCTTGCTTATGGCGTAAAAATCGAATAAACCAAAGGAGTTTTCACGATGATGGAACAAGAACCTGCAATCAAGCAAAAAGACTATGAAAGGGCTTCCCAACTTTTAGGGAGGCTCTTTGACATTGATTCGGATATTAAGGAACAAATCAACAGATGACTCCAAGATTACGGAGCCAATGGATTTTTCAGAAACCTTGAGAGCTTCGATTTTTCAGAAGATGTTTTTGAAAAGCTAAAGGCTGTCAGAATGGTGCTGGTTGGAATGGGTGAAGAAGCAGTACCCGATTTACAAAAGCTTGAAAAGCCGGGAGGGGGTGCAAAACTGTGAAGAAAAACTATGATGAGGCTCACGCCTCCAACTTCATAAAAGGTATCACTCGCCTTACGGGAATTGCCGAAAGCAAGCTGAAAAAATATGCGGCTGAGAACAACCTCTTCAATGTGCTGGAGCGCCCCAAGACCATTGACCCTAACAAACAGCAGCTTGAAAAGATTCATGTCCTGAACGAATTCATCTCTACTTATCGGCTCCTCAAGCTACAGGAGAACGAAAATAAGCTGGTACTTGATTCCTCTAAGGTGGCGGAAGAATACTTTGCATCCTTATTGGGCGGCATTAAGGATAGGGAGAAGTTTATGGCTGCTTTTCTGGATACCGGCAACAACATCATCGAGACTAGGATCTTCTCCGAGGGAAGCATCGGAGAAGCAGCCGTTTATCCGAGAATGATCTTGAAAGCGGCCCTTGACTGCGATTGCACGTCCATCATCCTGGCACACAATCATCCTGGGGGAAGTCGGATTCCGTCAATTCAGGACAGGGATATCACCGAAAGACGGATATCCATTTTTGCGCCTCTCCAGATCAGCGTATTGGACCATATTATTGTCGCCAATAGCCAATATCACTCTATGGCCGAGAAGGAGGGTATGCCTCAGCCCTCTAGGGATGTAAGCTACGATGTTATTCCTCTGGATAACAATAAGGCGCTCGGGGAGGATAAAGCAGTTTTTTATGCAGACATTTCGGATTTTGATGAATCGGATTTTGATGAGTTTAATCTTATAGAACCGGACGACAAGGAGGATGAGGATGAATGGGAGCCTTGATTGACAAATAATAAGGAAAGGAGCGTGTCCTATGGCGAAAGCCAGCAAACAACAGGACGAAAAAATCACCACGTCCATTTATCTTACAAAACAGATGTGCGGCGAAATTGATAAAAAAGCGGACCGGGAGCATATTTCCCGTAACGAACAAATCCGTAAGTATATAGAAAAGGGCCTGGCGATTGAAAGCTATGCGGAAAACATCGACCTCATCACCGCTATTATCCACCAGGAAATCAACGTGTCCATCAAGGCGCTGGGCAATCGCCTGGCCGGTATGATCAACCGCATGACCATCATATCGGCGGCAGGCTACTATGCCAATATCGCCCTGATTGCCGACCTCATCGATACCGACCGCTATTCTTCCTTTGAAAAAATCGAACGCTTGGCCCGGAAACGCGCCCTGGTCTATGCCAACCTGAAAAGCGGCAATGCCCTCAAAGCCTTTCTGGACGACGAGGAAATGAAAAAGGCGGTCAACGAGCTAAAGGGAGGAACCCCAGCCTATGTCGATTTTGATGTATAAGCAGCGGTTTAAAAATCCCAATTACCGTAAAACCCCCAAATGCAACTATGCCCATATCGGCTATATCGCCACCCGCCCCGGTACCTCCAAAAACGAGGGAATGCGGCATGGATTGTTTGGAAAACTTTCTCCCGGCGAGCTGGTGGAGTTTGAAACCTGGCAGGAAGTCGCCAGAGAAGTCCGGGAGCTTTCCTATAAAAACGTCAACATCTTCCGCAGCATCATTTCCTTTGCTCCCGAAACCGCCGCGGAGTTGGGGCTAAACGACCACAAGGCATGGGAGCAGTACATTGAGCGGCATATCCAAACATTGGCGCAAAAAAAACGGCATCAGCGTAAAAAACCTGTCCTGGGTATGCGCCCACCACAACGAGCGCAACCATCCCCATAGTCACGTTGTCTTTTGGGACAAAAACCAAAGGCTGATGAAAAACTATGTCCACCCCAAAATCCCCGACAGCATCCGCATCCAACTGATCAAGGAAACCTTTGCGGACAAGATCGAGCAGTATTGCAGGGAGAAGGACAAAGCCAAAGGCGACATCAAGGTCGTCACTTTTGAAGAAAGACTCTGGGTAAAGAAGATGTGCAGAAACCGGAACAATCTGGTTGGGAATCAATTATGCCATGGACTTTGTACGGCGAACCGCTGAGCGGGTGGTCGTGATTTTTTTTAAAATCCGAAAACGAATTGGAGGTGTGACTATGCGCAGTAAGATTGATTTTTATAAGCTGTTTTTTGAGCAACTTTCCAGGCGGGGCTTTGAGGTGAAGCGTTCAGATTCCTCCGACTACCTTGCCGACATCTACTATAAAAAGCAGCTTATTGCCTTCTACACCAAAGCCGACACCATCGAGAAAAATCCTTTTGTAGCTGTCAAGGACAAGGTTTTGAACCTCATCAATGATACCGCGAAAAACACGGCGGTCAGAGCCAATATCTGTTCCGAGTGCCCCTATACCGAGGACAATGAAAAGCTTCCCAACGGTTCCTACAAGCTGGCCGAGTATAACGGCGTAACCATGACCTGCAAACAGCGCCACCTTTTCGGCTATGTGTTTTCCACCTACCGGACGGTGCCGGAAACCGACCAGATCCTTCAACGGCAGGTTTTCTACAACAAGGAATTTGCTGGACAGGACTTTGCAAAGCGAAGCGGCCTAGTGGACGAAAAGGCTTTGTTTACTGAAACCGAGCTGATGGTCCTGCACTCCAATCTTGTAAAGCTGTCCATGAAAAGCGAGCATCTCAACAACGACGAAATGCTTGAGCTGGGTAGGATGATTGACAAAATTGAGGACATTGTGCCCGAACTGAAAGGCAGGGATTATGACTTCGACTTTGAAGGCGAATTCCGGCAGGACATGGATGCGGAGATTGGAGGGTGAAGCATGGTCAGCAAAAGAAACCAGACTATTGCTATCGTAAGGTTTTTGATCTATAAGAACGATTTGAACAAGCGGCTGGAGGCCATGACAGACGAGCAGTATCTGAAAAACCCTATCGGTCTTGAGGTGGGGCAGTATGTGGAGGATCTGTTGAAATACTGCCCCGAAAGTACGGTGGATACGGTGTTAAAGCATCAGGACGATTTGATTTTGCGGCTGGGCGAGGACTATCTGAGCATTGTTGCCTTTATGCCGTATGCGGAGGGAGGCGGAATCCATGCCGGACAGCAGGCCCAACGCTAACCTATGGGGCAATATTATCACCTGTGGCGAAATCGCCTTTGGCATCTATGAGATTGTGGGCGACAAACGCAAGGGCATTATGATGTCAAAGGCGGACGCTGAAAAAATACTGCCCGAAGCGGTTGCCGCCAGGGGTGAACCGGAGGGTGAAAACCTGTGCTTTACCGATGAACTTTCCACCTCCCTGGTGGGAGACGAGCTGGTCCGGCAGGGACTGATCACCGACCCGGATTATATCGCAAGGCAGGAAGCCTTGAAGCAGCTTGACGACGCGGAATACGATACGGGTTTTGAAGCCTTCAACGAGATCGAATTTGAACTGGAACTGTGAGGTGGAGCTATGAAAACAAGACCCAAACTGATGATCTGCTCCCTGATATTTTTGACCGGCGGTTTTGTCAATCTCTTTTTCTCTACCGCCCTTCATGGGCTGCTGTCAAGGCAGATGACGGTATTGAAGCTGCTGCCCATCGGTGGATGCCTTGCCAGCCTTTTTTCAAGCAATCAGCAGTTTCTTCTTTATCTTTGCTTGCAGGGCTTCTTGCTGTTTCTGGCGGTGATGTACGTTCTCACCAACCTGCGGCCCTATCA
>JBAQLX010000610.1:0-2225 GCA_049302315.1 Desulfosporosinus sp. | reverse complement strand
GCCTAAAACTACAAAGAACCGTTGGGCGAACGGGAATAGCTTGGTAATTATATCGACATAAGTCGGTACGTCCCAAGAAGCCCCCACCTCTTAGGTGGTGGGAGTACGTCACAAGCTATACTAAGTGACGGAGGATTAAATGCTAACTCTGTTATGCAAGCAAATGGCTTAGTCTATACTAACATTGCTCATGATTCTATTCAGGATCGTCGTTGTAATATACGTGTACCTGTTAAACCTTACGGAACTTTACATGATTATGTTCCATTTTATTTTGCTCCCCGTTCACCCATGCTCTACACAATTAATATAGGAAATGTGCAAGGGTATAATGAAGGTCAAAAATCGATAATACATCTCGTTTCAAACATTGAAGCAGTTGATGGAGTAAGGCCTTGGGTATTTACTGATGGGCATGGGATAATGGCTTACTCAAATTATTATAATGATCTACAAGATTTAGATGAAGTAGATTGGGAGGTAATGGAATCAAAATATTGGAATGACACCGGTCAAGACCCAGATCGTAAACGACGAAGGCAGGCAGAATTTCTAGTTCACAACTTTTTCCCTTGGAATCTTTTTCAAGTAATTGGTGTATACAATTCAAATATTGCTCGTTCCGTAAAAGCAATAATAGAGAATGCAGGATATAATATTCCAATTGATGTTCGTTCAACATGGTACTACTAAGGGGGTGAGTAAGCTGATCGAACTAAAGACGGGTAATCTTTTAACTGCCGAGGTTGAGGCCTTGGTTAATACTGTTAATTGTGTTGGGGTTATGGGGAAGGGTATTGCTTTACAATTTAAACAGGCCTTTCCTAAGAACTTTACTGAGTACAACAAAGCATGCAAAGCTAATAACGTAAAACCTGGAGAAATGTTTACAGTGTCAGTCGGTGGTTTATTGGTAAACCCTAGGTATATCATTAACTTCCCCACAAAGAGGCATTGGAAAGGTAATTCTCGAATGGAAGATATCGATTCAGGTTTACTTGCCTTAGTTAAAGAAATTAAAGACTTGGGAATAAAATCCATTGCTATTCCTCTGCTAGGGTGTGGTCATGGAGGATTAGATTGGAATGTAGTTCGCTCAAAAATTGAAGTGGCTTTTAACAGTATTCCTGACGTTCAAGTTTATTTATATGTTCCTTCGGGAAGCCCTGCACCCGAAGAAATTAAAATAGCTACTAAGAAGCCTCACTTAACAATGGCTAGGGCCTTGCTAATTTCGCTTATGGATAGATATGGAATTCCTGGCTATCGCCTGACTTTGTTGGAAGTTCAAAAACTTGCATACTTCCTTCAGGAGGCTGGCGAGCCACTAAAGCTTAAGTTTGAAAAAGGTGCCTATGGACCATATGCAGAAAAGCTTAATTTTGTGTTACAAGTTTTAGAGGGTCATTACATTAGGGGTGTTGGCGATGGTAGTCGTAAAAAGGATGTACAAGTGTATCTTTTGCAAGAGGCTGCTACCAAAGCTACAGAATTTTTAAAAGATCATACTGACTCTATCGAACGTCTCCAACATGTTTCGGAGATCATAATGGGGTTCGAGTCTCCATATGGAATGGAACTATTAGCAACCGTGCACTGGATAATGAAAGAAAACCCAAATATCGTGCATAGCCCTTCTGAAGTTATCAAAGCGGTTCATGATTGGAATGATCGTAAACGTACAACGTTTAAAGAAAGTCACATCGAGACAACTTGGAAACATCTGGGGAGTTTAGGCTTTCTAAAGTTAGTTGTTTAATAATTTAAATTTCTTTGAGCTAGCTCTTGTTTTCTGTACAAGTTTAGATTACTTACAAAACGAAAAGTACGAGGTATACGTCATATACACTTGGTCTCTTTAAATGGTGGACTTTTTAATTGCAAACGATAATTACGCCCTAGCTGCCTAAGTGCCGCTAGCATACTGCCTTCTGTACCAACAGTGATGGGATAGGGTGTCAATTAAGTAGGTTGCTTAAGTCATTGAATTTAGAACAAGAAATATTTATAATGGTTAAAGAGAAGGATAGGCCGAGAATCTTAGCGGTAATTGAATAGTCAAAAACCCTGCTGTACCAAGGGTTCGTGGTGTCGCGCTCTCGCAGTTAGCTTCCCAAGCCGAGGATCGCGAGTTCGAATCTCGTCGTCCGCTCCATATGAATTGTAGGCACTGCAAGGGATTGCAGTGCTTTCATTTTCTACAACAACCTCTCTAAATTCCTTTT
>JBAQLX010000609.1:0-4990 GCA_049302315.1 Desulfosporosinus sp. | reverse complement strand
GTCTTGATGAGCAATCGATCGGATCTATCCCCTTGGAGGAATTACAGAAAGTTTTTCAATATCGTGAAGATCATGAAGCAGAACTTGAGAAAGATAGCAAGTGGGGATATTGGGAAAACTTTACTTCTAAGGTGCGGTGCTCCTGCAGGATATTGGAAATTGATATTCCAGAATGGGCGAAGGCATATTAGGTGAGCAATAAATGCCTGTAGGTGATGACAAGAGCGAAATTAAAGAGGTGAGTCGAGTTTTATAATATTAAGACGTAAACCTAAAGACCTGCCGTAAACAAGAGCTAGAGAAGCGCAATCTTGAAATTCAACGCCTCTTCTCCAGCTCCTAAATTTCGGGAATAGACTCTCGGTGGGAGTTTCTTGAATTATATCGATAGAAGGAATAAGATGGATTTGTGATCCAGTACATAGTTTAAGGGAGCGTGGTTGTGTGGAGGTCATAAACAATATTGACAGTCTATTAGGTGACGACTTAAAGACAACCCTCAAAAAAAATTCAAAGGTTTCCATTGCCGCTTCATTTTTCTCGTTATTCGCCTACGAGGCTCTTAAACAGCAGCTTGAAGGAGTTAAGGAAATCCGGTTTATATTTACATCTCCAACCTTTGTAGCAGACAATTTTAAAAAAGAAATGAGAGAGTTTTATATACCAAAGTTGGGTAGAGAGAAAAGCCTTTATGGTACAGAGTTTGAAATTAAATTAAAGAACGAGTTGACGCAAAAAGCTATCGCGAGGGAATGTAGCGAGTGGATCAAAAGGAAAGTTATCTTTAAGTCAAACAGAACAATAGGAACCCTACAGGGCTTAATCAATATAGAAGGCAAGGGTGAAACGGTAAACTCGAAGAGGTGACGGCCTAGGTCGTTGAACATACTCGATTTCGATTTCTTTGAACTTCTAGATAGCCTTACCATAGCACGATCGCGAAAACATATTCTAAGGTACTATAATACAGCAGAACTCGGAAGTTTTCCTAAATGCTTAAAGCCTATATCCAAGTTTTGTGATCTGACTGCTAGAAGCGATGTCATAGGTTACAATGACATCCTTAAGGAACTGTCACGTATTAACTTGGGAATTTATGCACCTTTTAAGTACTTTCTTGCCAGGCGGCTTATAATCTATGAGGATATTTATGACACCAAAGTCCAAGGCGGTAGTGGAAGTCTAAAACAGTCGGACCGAGAACGAAGCCTACAAGTACTCATGAGGATTAACTTACTTAAGCGGCTGGAAAGCTCAGTAGAAGCCTTCAGGCTTAAAGCTGTCTATGAAACTATATTGAAGGGGCTAATGCCACTGGCAGTCATTACCGATGAACCCCTTGAAACTATCATAGAAAAGCAAAAGGTCAGAGAGCGACTAGAGAAAATGTGCACAATGCTTGAATCCAAAATTAAGAAAGAAAAACAGTTTAACCGCAAGGTCGAGTTGAATATGGAACTGCAAAAAAAGATAAAAGAGTTAAGGGAACTAGCTGAAAACAAGTAGGAGGACAAAGGATGTATAAACGTAAGAAACTTACCATGAAATCGGCTGATCTAATCCAAATAAATATAGCTAAACTAGCCCAGCTTTTTCCCAACGTGATTACCGAAGTTAAGGATAAAAGCGGTCGGCTCAAAAAGGCTGTAGATTTCGAGCTTCTCAAGCAAGAACTGTCCGCTGAAATCGTTGAGGGAGAGAAGGAAAGATATCAATTGACTTGGCCGGGCAAAAAGGAAGCCCTACTCCATGCCAATACACCGATCGAGAAGACGTTAAGACCGGTTAAAGAAGACAGCGTCGACTGGGACAACACGCAAAACCTCTACATAGAAGGGGACAATCTTGAGGTGTTGAAGCTGTTGCAGGACTCGTATTTGAACAAGGTGAAGTGCATCTATATTGATCCCCCCTACAACACAGGTAAGGATTTTATCTACAAGGACGATTTCAGACAAACCCCCAGCGAGTACCTTTCAGAATCAGGGCAAGTAGACGAAGAAGGGAATAGGCTGTTTCAGAATAATGAGTCCAATGGGAGATTCCATAGCGACTGGTTGAGCATGATGTATTCGAGGCTGAAGCTGGCGAGGAGTTTATTGAGGGATGATGGAGTAATATTTATTAGTATTGATAATAATGAAGCAGCTAACCTAAAAAAGATTTGCGATGAGATTTTTAGTGAAAGTAATTTCATTGAACAAATTCCTTGGATAAAAAGGGTATCACCAGCTAACGATTCACAATGGTACAGTGGTGATCATGAATTCGTGTTGATTTATGCGAAACATAAAAACAATTGGTTTCCGAAAAGGACCCAGAGAACAGCTGAACACGATAAGTATTATAAAAATACAGATAATGACCCTCGCGGACCTTGGAATTCTGCGGCCTATACGTGCAACAAAAGTCGTTCTGAAAGGCCTAATTTATATTATGCTATTGTGAACCCAAACACAGGTGAAGAAATTTATCCAGATGAGAATGCAGTATGGGCTTATTCAAATGAAACTCATATAGAAAATGTAAAAAATAGGTTGCTTTACTGGGGAGCTGATGGAAGCTCAAAAAGTCCTCGAAAAAAGCAGTTTTTAACAGAAGCTAAAGACGTAGTAGCCAGATCGCATTGGCATTATACAGAAGTTGGTAGTACGCAAACTGCTACTACTGAATTAAGAAATTTATTTGATGGAGCTTCATTTTCATATCCTAAACCTGTAAGGTTATTAAAAAAAATTATCTATCAAACCACTAATCCCGATCAAAATGAAATAATTCTTGATTTTTTCTCGGGTTCGGCAACTACTGCTCATGCAGTTATGTTACTTAACGCTAAAGACGGAGGCACCCGAAAATATATTATGGTTCAGCTTCAAGAACCAACTCCTAAAGACTCCGAAGCCTATAAAGCAGGCTACAAAAACATTTGTGAAATCGGCAAAGAACGTATTCGGAGAGCAGCTAAAAAGATAAAAGAAGAAACCAACGTCGACATTGACTATGGCTTCAGAGTATTCCGTGTTGATTCTACCAACATGAAAGACGTCTATTACAGTCCTGAAGAGCTTCAAAAAGATGATTTGTTTTCTCAAATAGATAATATCAAAGATGACCGTGGGGGTGAAGATTTGCTCATTCAGGTAATGCTTGAATGTGGTCTGGAGCTGTCCCTGCCTATGGAGACAAGAGAGATACACGGTAAGAAAGTTCACTTTGTAGCGGGAAATTCGCTTGTTGCCTGCTTTGACGAAGAAGTACCAGAGAAAGCTATTAAGCAAATTGCCAAGGACAAGCCTCTGCGGATAGTATTCAGGGACAGGTCCTTTGCGACTGATTCCAATAGAATTAATTTAGAGGAAATATTTAAGATGGTCTCTCCCAGTACAGAGATCAAAGTAATATAGGCAGGTGTTCTCCATGCGGTTAAAATTCAAGAAACAGACTTTTCAGGAAGAAGCAGCTCAGGCGGTAGTTGATTGCTTCGTGGGTCAGCCCAACGCAGTATCAAGATATACTTTGGATAAAGGGAAGCGAAAAAAGTATGAACAGACTGAGCTTTATGCTGAGACGAAGCAGGTCCCGGATGATATTGGCTTTAAAAATAAAGATATCAAACTTATTGAAAACGAAGTGCTGGAAAATATCAGAAAGATACAGCAGAAGCATGGAATTAAACAATCAGAAAGTCTTGACGGTCACTATAATTTAACGATCGAGATGGAAACAGGGACTGGAAAGACTTATACTTACATTAAGACCATGTTTGAACTATGCCAAAACTATGGCTGGAGTAAGTTTATAATTGTCACCCCTTCTATTGCGATTAGAGAAGGCGTAAACAAATCATTTGAAGTAATGAAAGACCATTTCAGGCAAGAATACAAAAAGGATATAACATGTTTCATCTACAACTCCAAAGACTTAATTAAAATTGAAGGGTTTGCCAGCGACTCGGGTATTAACGTAATGATAATAAATTCTCAGGCGTTTGCAGCTAGAGGGAAAGATGCTAGAAGAATCCATATGGAGCTTGACGAGTTTCGGACTAGAAGGCCAATTGATATTATTGCCAAAACCCAACCTATACTGATTATCGATGAACCACAATCCGTTGAAGGCACAAAAACCAAAGAAGCCTTAAAGGCATTTGAGCCCTTGTTCACTCTGCGCTATTCGGCAACTCATCGTCAGGACTACAATAAAATTTATCGACTGGATGCGTTAGATGCCTATAATATGAAGCTGGTTAAGAAAATCAATGTCAAGGGAATCATGGTCAAAGGAAGCTCGGGAACAGAAGGTTACCTTTACTTGGAGGGGATTGATTTAAGTACCAGAAATGCCCCTAAAGCTAGGATTGAATATCAGAAGAAGGCAAAATCTGGGCTGAAAAAAATTACCCAGGCAATACAGGTTAATGTCGATCTATACGAACTATCAGGCAGTCTCGATCAGTACAAAGGGTACAAATTAGCGGAAATAAACGGACAAACCAACACGATAACCTTTATGAATGGCGTAACTCTGGCTGCTGGAGAGGTTCAGGGGGATGTAACTGAGCTGGATTTTCGAAGAATCCAGATACGGGAGACCATTAAGTCCCATTTTGAAAAAGAAAGAAACCTGTTTGAGAAAGGTATCAAAGTATTATCGTTGTTCTTCATAGATGAAGTGGCCAAGTACCGTCAGTATGACAAAAACGGCAGTGAGCTTGGCGGAGAATATGCCCGCATATTCGAAGATGAGTATCTCAAGGTGCTTAACCAGTATCTCTCTCTGTTTGAGGATGACGGATATGTTCACTACTTGAAGAGCATTCAGGCTAAAGATACCCACAAGGGTTATTTCTCGATCGACAAGAAATGCAACCGATTTATTGAATCAAAGGTTTCAGCTCGAGAAACCGAGTCGAACGATGTCGATGCCTATGATCTCATTATGCGGGACAAAGAGAGGCTACTCAGTTTTGAAGAACCAACCCGATTTATCT
>JBAQLX010000608.1:0-1968 GCA_049302315.1 Desulfosporosinus sp. | reverse complement strand
AAACGGATATCTGTGAGCCAGGCAGTTGAGAGGGATTCCGGCTATATCGGGATTGCAGGCGATCTTATTTCTTATGATTTGTTATACAAACCGGCGATGGAGTTTCTCCTTGGGCGCATTGTCGTAGTCAAGGATCTGAATGCGGCGACTCGGATCGCCAAAGCATCCGGGTATAGGCAGCACATTGTGACCTTAGAGGGGGACCAGGTTCATCCTGGAGGTTCTCTGAGTGGCGGGAGCGTTCAGCGCAAAGGGGGAAATTTGCTTGCCCGTTCCCGTGAAATCGATTCCTTGCGTGTCGCGTTAGTACGGTTAGAAAAAGATTTGCTGGAAGAAGAACGGGAATACTTTGAGCTTGATCTTCGCCTGAGGGAGATTAAGGAAAGTATGGATAATTTAACTCTTAGACAACGGGAAGATAACGAACATCTGGTCATGCTTAGGGCGGTGCACGAGAATGTGTTGAGTCAGTTGGGGCGGTTAGAGAGTGATTTATTGGGGTTAGATCTTCGGAACCAGGGAAACATTGCCCCAAAAAACGAACTTTGCCTTCATATGAGAAGCTTAACTGAACGTTTGGAAATGGCAGAAAAAACATCGCTTAATTTGCGTGAAGAGTACAATCGGCGAGAGCTTGAAGCAAAAGCCGCGATAAGTGAGATAGAAGCGCATAGGGAGCAACTGACCCAGGAGAAAATCCGCTTAGCTAAGTTGGAGCAAGAATTAAATCAATGCAGGGAGCAACTTGGTCAGGAACAAACGATCTATCGCGAAAATGAATCAACTCTTCAACTCAAAAAACAGAATCGGGCTGGTTTCCAGGAAAACTGCCAGGTGGTTGAAGCGGAGCAAGGGGCGTTGAACTGGCAATTGGAGAAACATTCACTCGCCCAAGAGGCACAGAGCTGCGCCTTATTGCAACGTAGACAAGAGAGAGAGGATTTATCGGCCAGTATACGTGAACTGGAACAGGAGATACATTCCAAGCGTCAGTTAGAGCATGCGCTGGAACAGCGCCTCCATGCCAATGAACTTCGCGTTGTCCGCTTCGAGACGGAGTGCCAGGCAGGGGAAACTCGTTTAGTTGAGGAGTTTTCTCTAACCTGGGAAGAGGCGCTGCCTTATCAGAACGAGGAGGAAAGGACAGTCCTGTGGCGAAGGGTGCAAGCTCTTAAACAACAAATTGACGATTTAGGCCCCATCAACCAGGCAGCTATCGAAGAATATCCAAAAATGCAAGCAAGGAAGGTTTTTATGTTAGCCCAGCGGGATGATTTGGTCGAAGCGAATCAGATCTTGCGCCAAGTGATTTCCGAACTGGATAAGACCATGAGTGAACGGTTTATAGAAAGCTTCCATGCAGTGAATGGGGCTTTTCAGGAAGTTTTTCGAGAGCTCTTTCGGGGCGGAAATGCTGAACTTCATTTAGTAGACCCGGAACATTTGTTAGAAACAGGTGTCGAGATTATTGCTCAGCCCCCCGGGAAAAAACCACAGCTCCTTTCCCTCTTGTCCGGCGGAGAACGGGCTTTAACAGCCATAACCATATTGTTCGCCTTGCTGCGGGTTAAACCGAGTCCGTTTTGTATCCTGGATGAGATTGAAGCTTCTCTGGATGATTCTAATGTCCAGAGATTTGCACAATATATTCAACGTCTCTCGGATTCAACCCAGTTCGTTGTTATTTCTCATCGCAAAGGAACTATGGAATCGGCTGATGTTTTGTATGGCATTGCCATGGAGGAGAGCGGTGTATCCAAGTTGCTTTCCGTCAAGTTCGACGAACGATTGGATAAAAGACTTGCGTGAGGGGCTTGTGTGACACAACTGTAACCTTTAATGGAGTATGTAGCCCATTCACTTTTGCCGTAGCCAACTTCAAGTTGGTTACTTTGTTTTTCTGCAGCCACATATCAACGTTTCGAAGGCGACGATACAGTGGGGGCCTATGCTCCGCCACATTGTAAG
>JBAQLX010000607.1:0-3015 GCA_049302315.1 Desulfosporosinus sp. | reverse complement strand
TGCAATGCTCGTAGTTACCCCTTATTACAACAAGGCTACGCAAAAAGGCCTGATCAAAATGTTTACTCAAATTGCCGACAAGAGTACAAAGCCTATCATTCTTTATAATGTGCCTTCAAGGACAGGTCTGAATATTGAGCCTTCAACCTACGAGGTATTAGCTGAACACGAAAATATAGTAGGGATTAAAGAAGCAAATGGCAACATTTCAAAAATTGTTGAAACGATGGCGCGTGTGCGGGGCAAGCTTGATTTGTATTCCGGCAATGACGATCAGATAGTGCCACTTATGGCGCTGGGCGGAGTAGGCGCCATTTCTGTGCTTTCCAACATTATGCCGAAACAGACACGTGAGATTTGCACCCGTTTCTTTAAGGGTGACATTACCGGCAGTGCAGAGCAGCAATATAAACTTTTTACCCTTATAGACGCACTGTTTTGTGAAGTAAACCCTATTCCGGTCAAGGCTGCTATGGCAGCTATGGGTTTCTGCAAGGATTATCTCAGATTGCCTCTCACTACAATGGAGGATACAAACCGTGAAAAGTTAGTCTCTCTTATGAGAGCACATGGATTAAACGTTTAAGGAAAGTTATTATATCATCCAATATTGGGCAGGTATTTCCCGTATCCCTCTGCCGCCATATTTTCCTTGGGGATGAAGCGGAGAGAGGCGCTGTTGATGCAGTAGCGGAGGTCGCCGGACTCCTTTGGCCCATCAGGGAAAACATGACCAAGATGATTGTCTCCTACGCGGCTTCGGACTTCTTCTCGTACCATTCCCCATGATTTATCCAATTCAGTATTAATAACAGAGGGATCAATGGGCTTCGAAAAAGCGGGCCAGCCACAGGAATCAAATTTGTCTAGAGATGAAAACAGAGGCTCACCGGTTACGATATCCACATAAATCCCGGGAGCAAACAGATCATAATATTCATTTTGATAAGGGTCTTCCGTAGCATTCTCTCGGCTTACGCGGTACTGGAGCTGCGTCAGCTTCTTCCTAAGCTCTGTCTCTTCCGGAATAGAGTAGTCAGATGGATTGGCGCGCTCTATCGAAGGCATCTCTTTCAATATGGCAATAGCCGTTTGGATTCTTTGTCAGGTAATCCTAGTGATATTCCTCAGCTGGATAGTAATTCTTCAATGGTTTAATCTCGACAGCAATGCGCCTGTCGTATTTCTTTTGAAGTTTTGTAATTGCAGCCAATATTACGGGTTCATCCTTCGGATCCACATAATAGATTCCCGTCCTGTACTGGTCTCCAATATCATTCCCCTGCTTGTTGACAGAAGTAGGATCAATCACTTTGAAAAATAAATTGATGATGTGAGTTAGATCAATGTATTTGGGGTCATATTCAACTCTGACGGTTTCCGCATGGTCCGTATTCTTATGGCAGACATCTTCATAACTGGGATTTGGCATCATCCCCTTAGCATAGCCTACTTCAGTGTTCTTGACCCCCGGGATAGATTTCAAATACTTTTCAGTACCCCAGAAGCATCCTCCGGCAAGATAAATTTCTTTTCTTTCCAAGTCGAGTTCACCCCCCTGATGGTGTAGCATATATGCGACTGGTTACCCCTGCCCGATGTGTCTGACGGCTGTTATTTGGGCAAACATCAAAATGGTTTATTATTATTCTGCCTCTGTTGAAGAAGCCGAAAAAACTGGATTTCGGTTTACAGGGTCTCAGCTTCAATTATTTGTGGCCGGGACTGGCGGATATGAAAGTGATTGTGCTGCAGTTTTAAACCATGCAGCGTCCCGCAAACCGAGCATGTTTTATTTTCACCTTCTTTGAAGCGCATCTCCCCGATATGCTTGCCACAGCAGGTTACTTCGATGCTCATAATTTTGCCGCTGCTATGGAGATTAACACGGTAGTCATTAATCTTATCGTTGTTCCCGTAGTCCATAATTCCTTCACCCTTCCTGATTTTGTTTGATACCCCAATATAGCATTAGATCAAAATAGTGGCAACCTCTATATAAACCTAAATTCACGATAAATGATATTCCCATTAATATCCACAAATGAAATTACCAAAATCCATAAAAAGAAACTATTGGTTATGCAGGAAAATAATATGCGATGTAGAATACTATAGTGAGTAATGTAAAATGGCTTGGCCATGCCGCTTGTCTTATTACCACACAACAAGGAACTACTATCCTTATCGACCCATGGATTACGGGTAATCCTACCTGTCCCATAGCATTAGAGGCCCTCGAAAAAATAGATATTATTCTGGTCACGCATGATCATTTTGATCATATAGGGACTGATATACCGTATTTAGTCAGTAAAAATGCAGCAGCTACTGTTGTAGTCCAACCGGAATTAGCTGGCAGTTTACCAAACGTTGTATTATATGGTATGGGTATGAATATCGGAGGCACTGTAGAAATTAAGGGCGTTAAAATTACCATGACCTAGGCTTTCCACACAAGTGCAGCCGGAAGTCCTTGTGGGTTTATCATTACCTTGGAAAATGGAAAATCAATCTATCATGCCGGAGACACCGGTATTTTTCAGGGCATGCAATTGTTAGGGGAGATTTATAAAATTGATCTGGCTCTGGTGCCCATTGGCAGTGCTTTCACAATGGATCCGCTGCAGGCGGCCCACAGCTTGCGCTTACTTCAGGCCAAAGCTGCAATTCCAATTCATTATGCTACATTCCCAGTTCTCACTCAAGATCCATCTGAGTTCGTGCATTTAGCTAAACAGAAAGCCCCAAGAACTAAAGTATTTGTCCTTCAACCGGGGGAATCCATTAATCAATAGTCAATAGCAAAGTAAGTAATCCGAGCCCAAAAAATGAGGTTGTTTTACACATTGTGGAACAACCTCATTTTTAGTATATAGGGAACAGCATTTAACCTCGTGCGGCAAGAAGTCTCCCGCCTCTAAGCTACCTTACTCACGATAGTGAGTGCATAGGCGGGAGATGAATTGCCGCCCTTTTTATGCCAATTGAGCATTGATAATCGCTTAAATGCAT
>JBAQLX010000606.1:0-2032 GCA_049302315.1 Desulfosporosinus sp. | reverse complement strand
TATGATGTTCAGGGGCAAGTGGTATCTAGGAAGTGATTAAAAAACCTTCCGGTTTTCCAACCGTTGGGAGTAGATATGAAAAACAACAGATTTACGGATGAATGTATGGAAGAAGAACATCTGGAAGATGAGAACTTGGAAGAGGAGTACACCAGCGAAGAAATCGGAGATTGCGAAGAGAAAAAGAAACCCGGTTGCCTGAAAAAGGTGCTTGCCCTTCTTGTTCTGCTGTCTTTTCTGGCTATTTCCATTGTATTTACGATTTTTTATATGCCATTCAATTTTGGTGCTGTTATTACGAGGTTAACAAACAAAGTCCAAAAAGCAGGAGCTGATATGCCGGATTGGCTATGTCTTTCAGATCATACATCCAAGTGGAAAATGGAAATGGTTTAAGCATAAAGAAATGGTATATGTGGTATACGACATGCCCTAAATGTGCTAAAACTAAAAAATATGGCAAAAACTATGTTTTTATTATTGCTGAGGTTGAATGATAAATTTTGCCATTGAGGCAAGACTAAGCTTGGCACAAAGGATATGCAGTTCGTCCGTCATCATCAAACTATAGCGCGTTTGGGACTATCAAAGGAAGATTTTGCCAGGCTGGCTGGACCGGTTTTGGATGACGTGGCAACTAAACTGAAAGAATTAGGGTTTATCTATATTACTTTGGATTTACAGGGATTGCGCAGCGGCAGTATGAATACAGTGCTGGACCAGTCCTGCTTGCCAATCACTTCACCATTATAATGAGCCATTCGATAAAAGATTCCACGTTCTCAAAGGCGAAAGCCGGATGCATCGCCAGCACTTTTTGAACTTGTACGGTTTCCGCCCAGAGCGCGCTAATAGGCAAAACACCGACTTCTTTAGCAGCTTGCACATCATAGGCGATGTCACCTACATAAACGACTTCTTCCGGGGCAAAATTCCAAAGTGCCAGGACCTGTTTAATATGTTCAGGTTTACTCGCTCGGTACTCGGAACCGGTAATTATCACCTCGAAGAACTGTTTTAAGCCGGAATGTCTTAAGGAAATTTCCATGCTTCCGGAGCCCTTGCCAGAGACAAGGGCTAACTTCATTTTTCGCTCACGCAACAGAGTCAGGGCCTCAACGACTCCTGGAAACGGTTTAGCATAGGTCACATGAATCCGGTCATACTCATTTAGATAATACTGAAGAGCCTCTCTCCATGAATCAGGGAACAGTTTTTGAAAGACGCCTTCTTCGGAAGGCCCAAATAAAGAGGATAATTCTTTGTCGTCGTAAACACGTCCACTGAATTTAAGAAGGGTAGTATTCAGGCTGGTACGAACTACGGGCAGTGAATTAATTAATGTCCCGTCCAGATCAAAGATAAAGCCTTTAAGTTTCATTGGCTACTCCTTTTTGCTTCTTTTTTGTTCTATATAAGTTCCAAATATATTTTTTCAGCGATCTTTTGTATCAGCGCGCACTAAGCGACTTGTTAAATAATGAAGTTGTACATAGTAAATCGGAACGTATATTCGTATATTTTGCGCTAAGTATTTTCTATACATTATATACCAGATATACGCAACACACACTCATTTCATTTCTCAGTTGAGCCGCAAATAGTGGAATAAAGTGGCACACCTTGCTTTTCGGGAAAGGATGCGGGAAAGGTCAAGAGAAATATTACCTTGCCGAGAACCCTGCAAAATCTAGCGGTAAAAGGGGCCAAATTTGATGAAGATACTTTGAAAGTCAGGTTTGGAGGCGTGCCCTATGAATGAGGATTTGCTTAAGCATTTGCTGTGGATTAATATTCTCTTTGAGGATATTAGGAAATGAAAATGTGTAGTATAATTGATTAGAAGCTTCGAAACAAGGCGGGAAGTGCTGTTATCGCTTCTAGCCTTGTTTCAGCGCATTACCGGGCTTCGAAAACTTGGCAAACAAGGCGGTTGAAAAATAGATGAAAATAGTTGCACTAGGGGATTCAATTACCGAAGGGTATCCTTTCACCAATCAGGAGTCTTGGGTGAAATATTTAGCCCAAGAAT
>JBAQLX010000605.1:0-2150 GCA_049302315.1 Desulfosporosinus sp. | reverse complement strand
GTAATCGTTTCTGTTGCCAAGCCTTGATTTGCTTCAATGGCTCCTTCAGCCAACTTATATTCTCCCGGTATCATAGCTCCAACCTCCATATTCGATATTCGATATTCACATATTCGATATTCACCTTCAAACCTCGACTTGACTTCTGACCTCGAAACTCGCTTACCTGATCGGATGATGTACGGTAACTAATTTCGTCCCATCGGGAAATGTTCCCTCAACCTGAATCTCCTCAATCATTTCAGGGATTCCCTCCATAACCTGGTCACGCGTCAGAATCTTAAGCCCCATTTCCATAAGCTCCGCGACAGAAAACCCATCCCGAATTCGCTCCAGCAGTTCAGCGCTAATTAAGGCCACTGCTTCAGGATAATTTAACTTCAAGCCGCGGTTTAAACGTTCACGGGCTACCTGTCCTGCCGTATAAATCAAGAGTTTATCTATTTCAGTTGGACTTAGATGCATAGTCTAACCTCCCATTACTCGTTATCCGATCCTAGAACTCCCACTTCTCTCCAGTGAAAGTGGTACCCCCTACTCTGTTTCGCTTATCAAATGGCCATCCGCTTCTGAATTTCCTCTTGGTTTAAATCCTTAGTTAAGCCTTCTGTTACGATAAGCCCCTTTTCCATCACATAATAATAATCCGATACCTCAACGACAAACTCCAGATACTGCTCAACAATCAGGATGGTTAAGCTTTCTTCCAGATTTAATTTTTGTATAACCCGGCCGATTTCCTGGATTACGGATGGCTGTATCCCTTCGGTAGGTTCATCTAGGATCAGCAATTTGGGCTTAGATACCAGGGCTCGGGCAATAGCCAGCTGCTGTTGCTGCCCTCCGCTTAAGTCTCCTCCTTTTCTTTTGAGCATGGCCTTCAAAACCGGAAACAGGTCATAGATTGTTTCAGCGATACTTCCCTGCCCACCGCATACCTCAAGACCGAGTAAAAGGTTTTCCTGGACGGTTAACTGAGGAAAAATATCCCTCCCTTGCGGGACATAACTAATCCCCTGACGAGCCCTAAAATAAGTGGCCTTGGTGATGATTTCCTGACCATTGAACTTAATACTCCCTTGAGGGGTCTTAACCAAGCCCATGATACTTTTGAGAAAAGTCGTCTTTCCTACTCCGTTTCGGCCGAGAAGGCAGACGATTTGTCCTTTTGGCACACGCAGATTTAAATTATTGAGGATAATACTTTCCCCATAATAGGCCTCAAGATTTGTTACCTCAAGCATTGCGTTCCCCACCCCGTCCGAGATAGACGTCTATGACCTTTTGATTATTCTGAACGTCATAAACACTGCCCTCATCCAGGATCGCCCCTTCATGAAGGACCGTAACCTTACTTGCATAATCCCTGACAAATTCCATGTCGTGTTCGACGACAATAATAGTACAATTTTGGGCTATTTTTTCCAAAAGTTCCCCCGTCTTATCAGTCTCAGCCCGACCCATTCCGGCAACTGGTTCATCCAAGAGCATAAGTTTGGGCTCCTGAGCGAGCAGCATGCCGATTTCCAGCCACTGCTTTTCGCCATGAGATAAGGCAGGCGGATGTTTAAATCTTTTTTCATACAAACTTATCGTGACTAAGATATCTTCAATTCTCGCGGTCTGCTCCTTATTTAGTCTCTGAAATATGGAAGAATAGAGCGAACGATCCTTGACTACAGCAAGTTCCATGTTTTCATAAACAGTCATGTTCGTAAATACAGAGGGTACCTGAAACTTCCTTCCGATTCCTACATTGACAATCTCATGCTCCGTATACCGGGTAACGTCGTTATCAAAAAATGTAACTCGTCCTGACTGAGGCTTCACCCGCCCACAAATAGCATCAAGCAAAGTCGTTTTTCCCGCGCCGTTCGGGCCAATAAAAAAACGAATTTCACCTTTCTCGATCCCGGTGTTGACATTATTAACTGCCCTAAACCCATCAAAACTTACGGTTAAATTATCAATTTGTAAGATTGAATCCATATCTCCCACCGCCTTTCGATTTCTCATTTTAATTTCCTTTGTTCTAAATTAATCAGATTTAGGTAATTTCGTTTCTATTTCCATGGCTTACGCTGAAGTCTCGATATTCAGCCTTAGCAAAACGACTTCACTTAGCTTATCAAGCCACTTTTTTCGGACTC
>JBAQLX010000604.1:0-2005 GCA_049302315.1 Desulfosporosinus sp. | reverse complement strand
GATCTTTATCAAGAAAGTCAGAAACGTAAAGTCGTGATTTATCCAGTTAACACGGCAAAAGACGTATTGGAAAATCCTCAACTCTCTTATAGAAACTATTTCAAAGAGCTGTATTCGGAGTCAGTGGCAGGTACAATTACCTATCCAGGGTCTCCTTACTATCTGGAGAAGATACCTTGGGAGCTAAGGAATGGAGCTCCTGCTTTCGGGCAACACACCGCCGAAGTGTTAACACACATGGGCTACTCGGCAGACGATATTAAAGTCTTTGTGAAACGGGGGGTCAGCTATGTCAAATAAGCGGCCTCTAGCAGGTATAAGGGTTTGCGATTTTTCTTGGGTTGGCTCTGGTCCGAATACTACCCGTCTATTGGCAGAATTTGGAGCAGAGGTTATCCGTATCGAAAGTAAGTCGCGATTGGATCTTCTTCGTCTAGTCGGACCGTATAAAGACGGTATTGCCGGCATTGAACGGAGTGGTACTTGGAGTAATCGTAATCCTAACAAAAAAAGTATCGATATCAATATGAAAAGCCCTCAAGCTAAGGAACTAATCGTTAAACTGATTAGAGAAAGTGATATTGTAATTAACAATTTTACCATGGGGGTCATGGAAAAATGGAATCTGGGCTACGAAGATGTCAAAGAGATGAAGCCTGATATCATTTATGTCACTATGCCTACTCAGGGTTCATCCGGTCCCCACAAGAACTATATGGGTTTTGGGATAACCATGAATGCGTTGGTGGGTATACATTATCTAACAGGTTTTCCGGATAAGATACCATTTGGCATGGGAACGAACTATCCTGACCATGTACCGAATCCCGTCCATACGGCTTTTGCTATTGCAGGAGCTCTATTGCACCGGCGGAAAACCGGCCAGGGCCAGTTGATAGATGTTTCTCAAACTGAGGCGGCTTTGGCTGTTTTACCTACAGCAGTCATGAATTACGCGGCAAATGGGAAGGTGCTGGAACGCTCGGGCAACCGTAATCTAAATGTAGCTCCGCATGGGGTCTATGCCACGCAAGGCGTCAGAAGGTGGGTTGCTATTGCTGTTTACAATCAATCAGAATGGGAAGCCTTACTAAAGGTGATGGGAAATCCCGTCTGGGCTGATAGTGAAAAGTTTTCTTCTACAGCTGATCGTTTGGCGAATCTAGATGAACTTGACCGAATGATTGAAGAGTGGACTAAAAAACATAAAGCCTATCAACTGATGGAGCGATTGGTCCAGGCTGGGGTTAGAGCCGGAGTTGTGCAAAATTCCAAGGATGTGCTGGAAGATCCACATCTGAATGAGAGGGGTTTTTGGACTTATCTAAACCATCAGGAAATGCGCAGGCATGTATATAATAGTTCACCATTACATCTGTCCAAAACTCCCTCTCAAGTAGATTCACCCGCGCCATTATTGGGGGAGCATACGGATATGGTTATGAAGGAAGTCTTGGGGTTAGGAGAGACGGAGATTTCGAAGTTAAGGGAAGAAGATGTCATTGGTTAGATAATTCAATGGGTAAAATGAAAGGAGTATGAGCAAAATGGGTGTGCTTTTTACCAAAGAAGGACATGTTGCTACTATTACGTTAAACAGACCAGAACAACTGAATGCCTTAGACCCTGATTCCTGGAAGGAATTCCATGATATTCTTAGGTCGGCAAAAGTCGATCCGGAAATTCGTGTTCTAATTTTGACAGGCGCTGGTGAGAAGTCATTCTGTACCGGGTCGGATCTAAAAAAGAGTATGCCGCCGCAAACTAGTTTTGCTTCAACTTATTTTGAGGAGGAAAATTTGCTGGCTCCAATGGAAATGTGGAAGCCAATAATTTGCGCAATTAACGGCTTTGCTATCGGTGGTGGTCTGGAGATGGCCTTGGCTTGTGATATTCGTATTGCCTCAGAAAAGGCTTCTTTCGGTTTATCGGAAGTTAAGGTGGGCAGCTTGCCAGGCTTGGGAGGTACCCAGCGCTTAATTAGATTTATTCCGAAGGCAATTGC
>JBAQLX010000603.1:0-2589 GCA_049302315.1 Desulfosporosinus sp. | reverse complement strand
TAAAGGTTAAGTTAAGTGTTGGCAAGGTGTATTTTTGACCTGCCTATTTTGTGTTACGAAAAATTAGTTTTATTTTGTATTTCAGTCAATTCATTGCTAAGATTATTCTTGTGGTATTACTACAAATTTTGTGGGAATAATTGTATGCGAAATGCAGGATAACTCGTTATTTCATTGAGTATTTTGCCCTTGAATCAAACTCAAAAACATTTTTTATCAGTTGTTTTTCCCTTTTTCGGCGTCCAGATCAAAGTGGCTTAAAGCCTTGTCACGCACGGCTTTAAGCCCTTTTTATCAGTGTTTTCGTTTCAACATGAATCGTTATCTTGAATTATTAAGAATCAAATCTATGTTAAATGACTGAGAACCTATACAAACAGAGCGTTTAGGCTATAGTATAAGTTATATGCTTTTGTGAAACTGCTACCAGTGACAACAGGAACTTGTACCCACGCTAGAGTAGCGGGGCAGGTGGAATTAAGCGCCGGCAGACGATTCCTTGACATATACCGCCGCTATTTTGCCGAGGACTTCTTCTTTTGTCTGATTTCGCATTCCAAACTGTTTCAGGTCAACCTGTTCGGTTTCCATTACGGAAAGGAAGTCTGAAATATCCGCATAAACGCTGTCGGGAACCGTAATTTTTGTTTCTGGCGTCATCAATACACTGAGACGAAATACATCGTTTTTATGTTTTCTGACGTTCTTGCTGTCTACGTTTTCTCCCGCTGCTTTACGGCCGGACAGGTCCAGCCATGCTTTTGCTTTGAGGGGAATGAGGTGGCCTGCGTCCAAAACGGGGATTCCGTCGATCAGCACCTTTCCGTCCAGCAAAAACCGGTAATAGTCGTTATCCATCAGTATCGCGGAAAGGCTGGATAGTTTATCATCCAGAGGCAACGGCGTCAGAACCGCATCCTCCGGTAAGACGATAGCCTCGCTGCGGCGTGAAAACAATTCTATCATAAACGGAAAATCTCCGCTTTTCGGATTAATAAAGCGATAAAACTGCGGCTCTCCGGTGCTTTTGTTCTTATGTTCATACCCTCCGGCGATGATATACTCCCAAAACCGGATGCCAAATTCAGGAGTGAGGCTTTCGATGATCAGAACCATGTCGATGTCTCTGGTGGCGCGAAAATCCAAACCGTCCTCGCTCATCAACAAATCACAGGCTGTGCCGCCGATGATCGCGTACTGGTCGCCGTAACCGACAAACCACTTCTTGAAGCTTTCAATTCCCGATACCATTTACCACACCTCCGTCAATATTTCATCCAGCATTTGTTCCACACGCTCGTCCGCCACATCTTTCAGGCTGATAGCCAGAGACAGGGCATCAGCTTTTCCGTCCCCGCAGGTCAGGCGGGGGTCGTACTTCCATAGCTCCAGCGCGCATTGTTTCTCCGCGTCTATCAGACGCGCGCCGGCATGGGAGACGGCTTTTTCGGACTGCACCGTTCCCCAAACCTCCGGCATGGGCGGATTGAGCATACTCCTGTCCGCAAGGGCGCTAAGTCCCGCATGGAACATCTCAGGCGCGATCTCAGCTCGGCTAACATAGACGGTTTTCCGAACTGGGTTTATCAGATACGGTTTCGCCTTCTGATAAAGGTCTTGCGGCGTCATATCCGAAACGAGCACTTTCTGTACGCCGTCGCTGTTTTTCGAGGCTAATCCTATTTGCGTCAGTTGATTGGCCGCGCGGGAAATGGTCATGGCCGAAAAACCGAACCACTTTGTCATGTGGCTCAGATACATTGGCTTATTTTTCCTTATGATGAACGCGAAAAGAAGCATCTGTGCGGAGGGCTGAAGCTTTTCCAAAACCGGCGTGATTGCTGTTTCGCTGTCGCAGCGGTCTTGAAGCTGGATGCCCATAAAGGGCAAGTATATCTGTTTCCTCGGAACAACAAATGCAATTTTTGCTTCGATGAACGACGTTCGTCTCTGGCGGGTAATGGCAGGCAACTCGAATACGACCGGCCATTCACATATCTCGCGCAGCCGCTTCAAGTGTTTTTTAATTACGTTGATGGCGCTGAGTTCAGCGGCAGGCTTCAGAAACAGGCACTGTGTACCGCCGATGCTGACAGCTTCAAAGCGGTATTCGTTCAGCAGGAAATACGGCAGTTTGTCCGCCTGCTTCCATTCAGCGCGCGCTACGTTAACGCCAAATGTTTCTGTGATATATTCCATTGGCTCGCCTCCTTTTAACTCAACAATGATATTATAACCAGAAGAAAGTTAAATATCAACAAATGAGTTAAAATCTTTTTGAGACGGTCAACCAAATAACGGTGGACAGCCTGTCAAAACAGGTTGCCCAACTTATTCTGCTGCTGCGTTTTTTGCGTTGCTTTCGACGTGTCACGGTAACAGAGATGAACGCAGACTATATGTAGGCATTTGCCGGTTTAAGCAACATGATTTTACTAAACTGTCACTAATGACATGTCCTGTATATTTATATGAAAAGAGAACATAAGCGATTCAACCTATGTCCTCTTGTTCGTTCATTTTAACCTCGTGCGGCAAGAAGTCTCCCGCCTCTAAGCTACCTTACTCACGATAGTGAGTGCGTAGGCG
>JBAQLX010000602.1:0-8888 GCA_049302315.1 Desulfosporosinus sp. | reverse complement strand
CCTCTTGGCACATTTGAGAGATTTGGTTTGTATTTTTCAAATCTCGAATCGGAATGATTCGCGGCATAACAGTCAACTCCTTTATGTTTCTATGGTATAATTGTACCATAATTATGTCTTTATAAGAATCATATTCAGCATTCTATTTTCATTCATCAGTGGCGCCGCACAGCGGTATGGGAGTCTGACACGTTAAAAAGCTAACCCATTGGTTAGCTTTTATCCTTAATTAGAAAAATCAGCGTTTACACGGGCTTTGGCTGGTTCAATACTTACCCTCCGCCCTTTAATCATAGCCTGATGCATGCAACTCAAAACCCTGGAAGCATATTCTGTTGGAACCTCGACAAACGTAAATTTATCATAAATATTAATCATGCCAATGATGTTGCCAGGTATGCCACTTTCATCGGCAATCCAACGGATGATATCCTGAGGGCGGATTTGTTGTACCCTACCGATGTTCATGAAAAACCGTACCATTCCCTCTGCGGCTCCGGTGTTTTCAAAATGAATACCCTCTTGTTCTTTGTCTTCAAGGCGTTCTTCGACACTCGCTCCCTCGACCGCGAACTTTAAGGCAGCAGCTGCCACATCAGTAGAATCATATTCCTCGAGCAACTCACCGACAATCGCCCGATAATTCCCCAAGCGGTTGCTTTGGATTAGTTTAAGGAGTTGATTCTTCAGATTTTCCGCCTGGCGTTCACTAATATCAGCCAGTGACGGAAGTTCCTGGCGACGGATTCTAGTCTTAATAAGATTTTCAATCAGGCGAAGCTGCCGGTATTCCTTGGGTGAAATCAGGGTTATAGCCACCCCTTTACGTCCAATCCGCCCGGTTCGTCCAATCCGGTGCACATAGGAAACCGGATCCTGAGGAATATCAAAGTTAAGGACATGGGTTACATTAATTATATCCAAGCCCCGGGCCGCAACATCGGTTGCTACCAATAATTCCGACTTCCCGTCTCTGAAACGTTTCATGACCCGATCCCGTTGTTGTTGGCTCAAATCCCCATGTAAGGCATCTGCAAAATATCCCCGGGCTTCCAGAGCCCCTACCAGTTCATCCACGCCACGTTTTGTTCGACAAAAAATAATTCCTTGCCCAATATCCTCCAGATCAATAATTCGGCACAAAGCATCGACTTTAATACTTTCCCTGGTCTCATAAAAAACCTGCTCAATCTGGGGTACGGTTAATTCATCCCGACTTACGGATACGGAACGAGGGTTTTTCATATAAGTTTGAGCCAATTTGCGAATTCCCAGCGGCATTGTTGCTGAGAAGAGCATAACTTGCCGACCTTCAGCGGGGACTTCCTTTAAAAGGCTCTCAATGTCTTCAATAAAGCCCATATCCAGCATTTCATCCGCCTCGTCCAGGACCACTATTTTCACATGTTGAAGACGCAGTGTACCCCGATTTAAATGGTCTAATAACCTACCCGGAGTTCCGACGACCACCTGATACCCCATACGCAAGGCACGAATCTGACGATCAATAGGCTGACCGCCATAAATTGGCAGTGGTTTGACATGCCGATACTTTCCGATTTTGGCTATTTCCTCGGCAACCTGGATCGCCAGTTCACGAGTCGGGGTTACAATAAGCGCTTGTACTGCTTGGAATTTAGGATTTACCTTTTCTGTAATTGGAATTCCAAAAGCGGCAGTTTTCCCGGTCCCTGTCTGAGCCTGTCCAATAATGTCAAGGTCTTCAAGAGCTACTGGGATAGCTTCTATTTGAATTGGGGAAGGCTCCTCAAACCCCATTTCTGACAAAGCCTGTAAAACCTGTTTACTTAATTGATTATCTCCAAAGGATTGTAACCGTTCAACCATAACCTAATTGTTTCTCCTTTCGCCATTTAACATATGAACTCGCACCTTATTAAGCGCCGCTTGAACGGTCAACTGACGAACAGACTCCCGTTCTCCGTAAAGCTGAATTTTTTCTACTTGAATACCTTCAGGCGCAGCCAAGCCAACGTAAACAAGACCTACCGGTTTCTGGGCACTGCCTCCATCCGGACCCGCGATACCCGTAGTTGAAATAGCCAGATCTGAGCCCGCTTTTGAGCGAATTCCTGCGGCCATTTCCCTGGCAACCTCTTCACTCACAGCGCCATATTTATTAAGGCTTTCTTCACTTACCCCAAGTAAGCCCTGCTTTAGAGAATTAGAATAACTAACGACCCCCCCCAGATAAAATCCGGAACTGCCCGGTTCTTGAGTGAGGGCAGCGCCCAGTAAACCTCCGGTGCATGACTCCGCCGTCGCAATAGTTAACTGCTCGTTTTTTAATAGTTGTCCTACTATGCCAATCATGGTTTCCTGATCCCGACCAAATACTTTGTTTCCTAACCGCCGTCGAATTTCTTCTTCTGTCCGATTTAAGACTTCTGCAGCCTCCTCGCTTTTTTTCGAGCTTCTCGCCACTAGGCGAATGTGCATTTCAGCTCGTTTGGCAAGTAAGGCCATAGAGAAGTTTGGGAGATCCATCAGATCAGCCAGTACTTCCTCAATTGCCGATTCTCCCATACCAAACACTTTTAGGACGCGTTCGTTCATCCTTTCGACATCCGGTTCGATGTTTTGTTGCAACACCGGCCAAACATAATTATCGAACATAGGGGTCATTTCGAACGGAGGACCCGGCAATATAATAACGGTTTTACCGTTTTTTTCAATGATGGCGCCAGGAGCTGTTCCGATGGGATTTGGCAAGATTTTTGAACCCTTGGGAAAATAGGCTTGTTTCTCATTGTTCAAAGGCATAGGAGCTTTGCGGCGACCAAAGAACTGCTTAATATGTTCTAAACTGGAGGGGTCTAACTCCATCTTAATATCCAGAACTTTGGCGACAAGTTCCTTCGTCAAATCATCAACCGTCGGACCTAACCCTCCGGTTGTAACGAGGAGATCTGTTCGCTCAATCGCCTGACGCAAAACCTGCTCCAAACGTTCGGGATTGTCCCCGACCGTCGTATGATAATCTACTTCAACGCCCATAGCGGAAAGTTTTCCTGTCAAGAAGTGAGTACTCGTATTGAGAGTTTCGCCAAGTAATAGCTCAGTCCCGGTAGAGACAATTTCAGCCTTCATCCAGTTTATCACCCTCCTAAGGCACATTCAAGAAAATAACATAACAATGCAAATCTTAAACTATTATACACCAGTATACACCTGATTAGTCATTTCTCGCTAAATCCATTCCTATCCTCTTCCTCCAAACAAAAAAAATAAACCCCATATTTTAGAGGTTTAAACCGCTATAGCCACATCTTGTAAAAATATTCGCAAATTATCTCCACTCAAAGTTTCCTCATCCGCCAAAATATCAGCAATCCTTAGCAAGACATCTTTATTGTTCTTAATGGTCTTCTTCGTTCGTTCTTCGAGATCTGCCAAGATAGAACGCGTCACGGGTTGGCGCTGTTCGGCGCTCAAGAGGGAAACATCTGTAACCCCTAAAGAAGACATCCCTGCGAGAAGCAACTTTTCAACAAGATTCAGGGCTAGTTCATAATCACCCATAGCGCCAGTACTCCTCATGCCCAGAATCTCCTCCTCCGCCAGCGCCCCTGCCAAAGCCACCATAATCTGATCTTCCAGCATTACCTGGGTATACAAATATAAATCGTCCTCCGGGTAATGACGTACATATCCCAAAGCGTTTCCCCGTGAACGGATGGAGATCTGAGCAACCGAATTAGGTCGGACCTTTTCCGCAAGCAAGGCATGTCCGCTCTCATGGATGGCTATCCGCTTCAATTCCTCTGTAGATGGTTTTCGATCAAGTTTCTCTCCCAGCATCACTTTCTGGACTGCTTCATGGAAATGATGTTCATTAATCTCCCTCGCCTCTTCACGCAGGGCAAAAATCGCCGCCTCATTAGTTACACTCTCTAAATGAGCTCCTGAAAACCCGAAGGTTTCGTGGGCGATTTCTTCCAGCTTAACCTCTTTGGCTAACGGTTTATTTTTGGTGTGGATTTTCAAAATTGCCACGCGACCTTCTTTATCCGGAAGATCAACTTTAACTTGCCGGTCAAAACGCCCCGGTCGAAGTAAAGCTGTATCCAAGGCTTCCGGGCGGTTCGTTGCTGCCATTACTAAAATAGGGAACCCCGGCTCCGCCTGTAAACCGTCCATTTCAACCAAGAGTTGATTAAGGGTTTGGTCATACTCATGATGGGAAACGTTGCTGCCACGCTTAGCCCCCAAAATATCCATCTCATCAATGAAAATTATAGCGCTCGTTTTCTTTTCCTTCCGGACCATTTCCCGTGCTCTACGAAACAGGCCGCGTACCCGTTCCGCTCCTACTCCTGCATACATCTCGACAAATTCGCTGCCGGATACCGACAGGAATGCCGAATTGGTGTACCGGGCTGCAGCTTTGGCTAATAATGTTTTCCCTGTGCCTGTCGGACCAGACAACAATATTCCTTTCAACGGACGAATCCCTAAGGCCTTCATCCGATCAGAATAAAGTAAAAAATCCAACGCTTCTTGAAGTTCCTTTTTCGCGACACTCTGTCCCCCGATGTCCTCAAAATTGATTGCCGTGGTGGCTATAGACACCCCATTGCCATTTTTTAAAACCAGACGGGAGAGGACAAATGTCCAAACAAAATAAGCCCCCACAAGGAGTAACCCAATAGGAAGCACGTTGTATCCCATGACCAGCAGAAAGGCGAAGACCCCTACCCCCAAGCCTATCAAGATATCCAGTTTCATACTCTCCGCTCCTTTCTATTGTTTTTCAGTCGGTAAATATTTCACTTGCCCATGCCGTTCGATCACTTCAAGCAGTTGAGCATCCCCTTGATTCAAGATCACGTAAATGGCATCATTATCTATTTCCAATTCAAGCTGCATGCCTGCTTTTTCCGCCTGGACTCTAGCATTTTGTTCCATTTCAGTAAAATTACCCTGGGCAATTCCTTCTTGCAAGGCAAACTGCATTTGACCAAATACTTTCTTTAGGGCATCATTATTCTGATCCAAGAAGCGAATCGGTAAATTATCGGCCAGTTTTTGAAGAGCAAGGCTGGCTTGACGGAGGTTTGTAAGCTTGTTGGTAACCACATCCAGCTCTTTCACACCATAATTATTCACAACTTTTGCGGAAACGACGCCTGGAATTTGTTGACTTTGACGCAAGACTGAAACATCCTGCCACTTTTTTTGATAGACCACCTTACCCCCAAATAACAAGCCAAATATCAGGAAACCAACCAGGCTGATCAGCAGTATGCGTTGTTTCCTCCCCATCTTCTTCCTCCATTATGCTATTATTCATGTATTAACGACATTATATCACGGAGTATATCAGTTGGAGAAAAGATTTTGTACCCATCTAAGCCAAAAATAGGCAGTAAAAATGTACCCTCTCAACAAAAATGAGACGATAAAGAGCACGATCCTTTGTGCCTACCGTCCCATTCTAAATAAAAACAACCTTGTTTACCGAAATATGCTACTTATGTAATAGTTTCCGAGCTTTGAACAAATAATCAAGACCTGAGACGACTGTAAAAAACAAGGCGATGTATAAGAAGGGTTGGCCAATCTGAATACCGATTAAGGAAAGAGGCCAATCATGCAGTAATATTGCCGAAATCGCAATAACTTGGGAAACAGTCTTAATTTTTCCGAGCTTACTGGCGCTGATTACCACTCTATCCACAGCTGCTATGGCGCGCAGTCCCGTCACGGCAAACTCTCTTGCCAGGATGATCCAAGCAACCCAAGCCGTCACATCTCCAAGCTGTACCAAGGAGATCAGAGCAGCGGAAACTAATAGTTTATCGGCAAGCGGATCCATGAATTTACCCAAATTCGTAACCTGGTTACGCTTGCGGGCGATATAGCCATCTAAACCATCCGTCGCGGCAGCTAAAATAAAAATTATTGCTGCCGCAACATCTTGATGAGGAAAAATCTCATGACCTTGAGGGATTTTGAGAAGTAAAAAGGTCATAAACACCGGTATTAAAATAATCCGGGCCAGTGTTAAGCGATTGGGTAGATTCACGAAACAACCTCTCCTATTAAATCGTAGCTATCCGCCTCAAGGATGCGAACTTTGATCATGTCACCCACCTGAAGTGAGGTCTGAGGACCTGTGATATAGACTTGCCCATCGATTTCCGGAGCGTCTCCTTCAGTCCGTCCCATCCACCGACCATCTGGCTGTTTCTGCTCGAGCAGCGCCGTAACGACCCGTCCAACCCAACGTTGTTGTCTCACCAGAGAGATTGCTTGTTGGATCTGCATGATCTGTTCCCGGCGAAGTTCACGAACTTCCGGTAAAACTTGATCCGAGCGAAGACCCGCCGGCGTATTCTCCTCTTGGGAATAGGCAAACACCCCAAGACGATCAAACTGAACACGTTTAATGAAATCTGCCATAGTTTGAAATTCCTGTTCGCTCTCGCCTGGAAAACCCGTGATCATAGTCGTCCGAACGGTGATGTCCGGCATGGCATCGCGTAATTTTCCAATCAAAGTTTCAGCCTCCTCAATTGTTCCGCGTCGATTCATATCTTTTAATATTTTATTATCCGCATGCTGCAACGGCAAATCAATATACCTGCAAACTTTGGGTTCCTGACGCATAGTTTCAATCAGTTGATCTGTAAACCGTTCAGGATAACAATACATGAGCCGAATCCATTCAATACCCTCGATCCGGGCAAGCTGACGAATTAGCTGAGGAAGGCGGAGTTCTCCATAAAGGTCTTGTCCATAGCGCGTGGTATCTTGGGCCATAACCATAATTTCCTTAACCCCTTGAGCGGTCATTTCCTGGACTTCGCGGAGCACAGATTCTTCCGAACGGCTGCGGAAATGTCCGCGTACATACGGAATAACACAATAAGTACAACAGTTATCGCAGCCTTCGGCAATCTTCACATAAGCTAAATAATCAGGGGTCAATCGTTGGCGGGGCATCAACTCATTATGAAGAAAATCAGGGATTCCTCCTTTAATAAGCGTCGTTCGTGTCCCCTCACAAGCTTGAACTAATTTGGCAATTTCATCAATGTTTCCGGTTCCCAGCACACCATCCAATTCAGGAATATCCTGCATTAATTCTTGCCCGTACTGCTGCGCCAGGCACCCTGTCGCAATCAGGGTCTGACAAGTGCCGGATTCCTTAAAGCAAGACATCTCGAAAATAGTTTCAATCGATTCCTCCTTGGCCGATTGGATAAATGTACAGCTATTTACTACTATAATATCCGCTTCTGCGGGGTTTTCTATTAAGATATAATCTTGGGCCAGTAATCCCGCCATTATTTCGCTGTCTACTTGATTCTTTGGACATCCCAAAGTAACAACCGCAACTTTTTTCGTCAACCTTCCACCTCATATCATTGGTCTACCTATCCTAGTATAAACCAACACTCCTACAAGGTCAAAAAATATTAATCCCAGTAAACAAGATGGCTCGATGCCACTCTCCCCTAACAAGCGCTTCCTCTTTGGCTTTGTCCTTTTGATCCTGATATAATAAAGCCCAAGTGAAACCAGCAACCGGATAAGTGTTAGCGCCGGGAGCATTGACAAGCGATACTCGCATGTCATCAGGATACATTTAATCCTTATAGGATTAAGCCCTTAAGAAACTTTAGTGAGGTGTCATGTGTGTTTGATCAAAGCATAGAACCTATGGACTCGTGTGGCTGTGGTGATACAGGATATTTGACCACCCGAACCGTTCCTATTGACTTGGCCCACGGGGTCGGGCACATAGCTAATGTTCCTGTCTATCACTGTCGTTCCACAGCCTGTCAGGAATTTACTTTACCCCTGATCGTTTCGCGTCGCCTTGAAGATATTGCCGAAGAAATGGAAAACACCCTGGCAACAGAAGCTGTTTATACCTGGATAGCCAATGGAGAACAATCCCTCGACCCACTTCAACAGGCAAATGATCAAACCCACTTACAGGCCTTTACCCTTCAGTTTGGCAGCCGTGAGTATGCAGATGCCCATGTAGTGCTGATCGTACCCGGCCAAGCCATCTTTTTTCAAAGTACACTTGAAGAGACTGAATACTATCTTCTTCGTTACGAAGAGGACAGGCGTACAGAAGGAATATGGTTTTCCTTTCTGAAATTTTACTATGAAGAACCAGAATTAACGTACGAAGATTTCCTGGAATGGTCAGAAGACGGCCACCTTAAAGAAATCGGGTGTATTATCCTTGAGGATGTAGAAGATGCCTTGATTGGGGAATTTGGAGAATGGGAGGAAGTTTCTTAGCAATGGGGGGAACGACGAAACGAACCGTGAAGGAACCATGCTCAACTAGAATAGGCCGCGCAAGAATCCGGACGGCAGTTATGCAATTATCCTCAAAAACAATAAAGAAAAAACAAGCTTTTCACGAAAGATTTAGTAAAACGGATAAGTTATGCAACATCGAATTGGCCGGGAATTTCCTTCTTCTTTACTCGAAGTATGGTCGACATGATTCGAATACCTTTTGCCGTGGGTCTGTAGCGAAACGAACGAGGGATTTTCGCGATTAACCCGTGGGCTCTTAACTTCGCTAGAAGCCGAGTTGTTTTACCCACTAGGCGGGGGTTATTCTGCATGCTGCGCGGATAAATAACCCCTCGAATATCAGCATTGCTGAATCCCTTAATGTGATTTTTACCGTCAAGAACAGCGGCAAAAATGGTCGTTGCTTCCTGAGAAAGCAGGTTGAAGCCAGTATATCTTCGCTTTTGTTTCGTGACCGGAGCACTAAGCTTTTCTACTTCCTCAAGGCATTCACCGGTCAGATTTGCGGCATGAAGCGCATCCCAATACCGGATGTTGGCACTTTGAGATACTTGGGCGTACCGATATAGATTCACGAC